>CANQVH010000075.1 GCA_947627245.1 uncultured Lachnospiraceae bacterium
TTATATCTGCAATTCTCAAGGTTCTTCGGAGCCTTTTTTCTGACTCCAGATTTTCATAGACTACTTGACACTACCTTAATATATTTCAGCCTGTGGTTGTACGGGCTGATGCTTAATAAAAAAATGACATCTCGACGCCAAGCACTTTGGCAATCCGTTCAAGGGATGAAGCTCTCGGCTTTGTTTCATCCCGTTCGTATGTCCCAAGCTGTGAATCTGGCATCCCTGCTTTACGGCCAAGCTCTGTCTGTGTCCAGCCCCTCTGCTTACGCAGGAACCGGATCTTTTCGCCGACTGTTTCCGGTGGCTTTTTTGGCGGCTTGTTCTTTAAGATTTCGGCAAGCGCGTCAGCGATCTCGTCTTCTGCCTCACGCTTATCCTCGCTGCTCATTCCTGCAGAATCCCGGTGTACATGGATATCCCTGACAGGGCAACTGTCACAGCAGATTTCCGTGCAGTTTTTGCAAACGAGTTCCGCCGCCAATGACAGCCGAAGGTCCTCAATCCCCGGCTTGGTTGCCATCACATAGGTTTCTGCCGGTTCGCCATCCGGTTCATCAGCAGAATATACCCTGAGCAGTACTGCCCTTTTGTCCGGGTCGTATTCCATGATAGCACCGGGCTCGCCGGTACCTTTCTCTGCAAAGACAAGTGCTATGCCTGGATACTCCTCATCCGGCATGATCCTTGCCTCTACATTCCCAATAGGGGTATTTACGATAAGTTTCTGGTTATCCATATTGATCTCCTTTCTTCAAAATACTTGTTCAGGTTCAATATGTATTTTCAGGCAGGCTTTATCGCAAATTGTCATTTTTTTCAAAAATAAAAAACGCCGGCATATGCCGACGTTTTTTGGGAGAATTAGATCCGTCTCTTCTTTGCTTTACTGAAGCTTCCTTTTGTCACCTTTTTCCCTGTTTTAACTACCGCACGTACTTTATAATAGTACACTTTGCTCTTTTTGAGTTTTTTATGGACGTAAGAAAGCTTAGTAGTTTGCTTTAGCTTTCTATATTTTCCCTTTTCCCCTACCTTGTAATATATTTCGTAGTAGGATGCCCCTTTTACTTTCCTCCATTTAAGGGTAACAGCTTTTCCCTTCTTTTTAATGGACTTCCATTTAACTTTAGGGATCACAGTGCCATTTTTTTCGCTTTCAATTTCATCGGTTTCTTTCTGGTCATCTAAAGTAGAAGGCTCCACCGGTTGCCCGTGCTGGGCGTACATCTCTGCTTTAACCTCTTCCCGTGGGCGCTCCGTCTCATACCGTTCTCCTGTCAGCGGATTATAAACCTGATCGTACAATGTATCGCAGTATTTGCATCGGAGTGATGCGATAGGATCCCCCGGATCTCTTTTGTATACACCCCAGCTATGTTCAACCTGGAGGGTATTTCCCATAAAAACGACCATGTATATCGGAACATCAACGCTCCCAGTCCTGTTTGCATTATTGTAACATAGCGCAAAGTAAAGACCGGAATCACTGACTTCCGTGACAGGTTTGGTATACACAAAAGTATCCCTTTCTGGAAATACATCGGACATTTCATACTGCATTGTCAAAGAATCGAAAATCAATGTTGATGTATAAGCGTCCCCGGATTTCTGGGTCTTGTATAAACGGGTACTGTCAACACCCAAATCCATTGGAAGTGAAATAGAAAAATTTACGTCCTTGCCATCGGTCTTTGTTCCCGTGTACGCGATCATTCCGAAAGAAGACAACTCAATGGCATACCTGATTTCAATACGCCCGAGCAGGTTGCTAGGGTCTGTGACACCTGCAGGCACTGATGCTGAATTAACAAAGCATTTGTTCTGCATATCCAGAGTCCATGCACCTGATACCGGAACGCTGGTACTGGTTCCATTGCTGAGGAACAGCGTAATCGTTCCCGGCAAAACCGGCTGGATCATTTTCGTCATATCCTCCTCAGGACCGCTCTGGCTGCACAGCGTATATACGTCATGGGTTTCAAGGATCCCTGTCACGGACAAAGACTCCTGGGTGTCCTCCTGCTCCACATCGACAACTTCGATCCCGCTGTTTGCGATATCAATCAGTTCATCGGACGGTTCCACAACAGTTTCGCCAGCAGTAACGGCGGTATCGTTTTCTTCCTCTATTACTACTGTCTCGGTCATGTCCACCAGTTCATCAGCGCAGGAAGACGATGCTGTTAAGGCTGCCGCGATAAGCAGCATAGCCAATTTAATTGTTTTTCTCATAATTAATTGCTCCTTTCTCTAACAAGATAGATTATAATATTGTTCCGTATTGGTGTAAATATTTTTATTGCATGTCGCTCCTATAAATAGGCTACTGGTCTATATCCTCCTATATACGCCCCTGTATAAAGGACTTAATTTTGTAGGTGCAGTAAGCGAGGTCCTGGTTGTTAAAACGATATTCTCCGGATATGCCTGCTTCCCTGAGATTCTCTTCCGAGAAATCCTGCATGTCTGAAAGATACCGTCTGCATAACTCGTCATAAGACGGTTCGTCCTGTTCCATTTCGCGAAGTGTTGCATGCAGAAGACGGTACCCGTCATCCAGCTCGATGTAGATCGGGATGATTTTGTCATGCAACAATATACGTATCTGCAGGTATGATTCCAGTGTGCCGATTGCAAGGTAGTTATTGCCTGCAAGATTGATGCTGCCATCATCCACAGTAAAGTAGTACCACTTTCCCTTACGTGTGTTGTAGCAGCGTTTCTCAAGGATTTTTCCTTCTTTTTCCAACTCATGCATTTTTGCCTCAGATACAAAATGATATTGTTCACCTTCTGATTCTCCAAGCCTTGGCGGGCGGGTTGTGTACATGACAACCGGCCGCAAGTCCAGATCATGCATCTGCATAAGCCCCTTATAAATCGTATCCTTTCCTGACGCACTTTTCCCCATGAGATAAAAAAGTTGACCCATAAGCTCTTCCTTAAAAATACTTTTCTTTGAGCCCTTTTGACCCGTCTGAATACCAGCGGTCAAAAAGCTCCATGATATCGTCCTTATCCGTGCCCTTGTCGAAGACAAACCAGTCTTCTTCCAGTTTGTCATCATATGAAAATGGCATGTCTGTCATGCTTTTCCAAACATTGGCTACGAGCTCGTCGACACTATTGCATTCGAGCGAGAACCCGACATCATCGACGACCACAACCTTGAAGTCTTCAACCTCTTCCGGACCGCGGAACCTCAGCAGCAGGCGGTACAGAGCCCAAAGGAAGCAGGAATCAAAATCCTCGAACTCAACAATTTCGTGCCGCATGTTTGCCTCAAGCCTGACTGAATACGGCGGTTCTCCTGATGCAAAATAGCAGTTTTTAGGTTGCTCGTAAAATTTCTCATAGTTTTTCTCCATTTTTCTTTCTCCTCCTTTCGAAACTATATTCCACTTCTAATATGTAATCCCATGCGCAAGATAAATAAAAAGAGCCCCAGGCGCGAAGCTCTGGAGTCCTTTTTATAATGGAATTAATTTTCATTGAAGAATGAGACTTCTTCCTTCTTGAAATCAAGATAGTACTCTGCCTCGTTCTGGCAGCCTTTGACGGAGCAGGTACCAGCGGCACCATCGCTCGCATGCCCTGCCAGGATCTTCCTGTACTTCCCGAGGCATGCCGGGCAAAGCTCCGCCCAGCAGGAATCATCCTCTACCTCGTAATCGTCGAAGACGACCCTGGTGCCTTCCGCCTTATATGCCATGAAGCAGTCAGGCTCATGCAATCCGTCCAAAGTATTTTCGGTTGTTCCACGGAAACAGGAGCCGTATTCCTTTCCGTCGCGTTCCTCACCATGCCAATCACATCGCCCTGTCGGGTTGTCATCGGCATGTTTGCATTCATCGCAGAGGAATATCTTTTTCCCGCAGTAATGGCAAGTGGCGATATAACCCTGTTTTTCCACATCCCAGTTGCGGTAGACATTCTCTGCCTCACAGTACGGACACATCTCAACAGCTTCCATTGTATCAACGTCCGAGGCAGCAAATGCCCCGGATCTATACTCTTTCAAAAACTCTCTTGTTTCCATAAGCTCCTCCTTAATATACTGTATAGGGTATAAAACGGTATTTGATACCATCCTTCTTCAGATACTCACCCAGCACGGTTGTGAAGTCAGTATTAAATTCCTTGTCCCCGCCGTAATAATCGGCTTTTGCTTCCTTGACAGTTGCAAGTAAGACCCATGACTTCAGTCATGAGTTCTTGGCCCTCGTTTTTCAGAAAAATACTCATTGATCGCTTCAATGGCGCCCTTGTCGAACCCGTTCTCCAGGTCCTGGGCTACCAGTTCCCCGTTGGAATCCACGATCACTGCGGCTACGGAATCACCAAAGTCGTTACTCTCCATCAAAAAAAATATCTCGTCCAGTATTTCCACGCTGTCGACTGCGTGCCAATACCCGTCGTGCTGTTCAACCTCCACTTCGTACGTATCCATGGTGATCTCGGAATCTTCACGTTTGCATATCATCCTGAACTCACGCAAGCGCTGCTGGATAAACTCCGGAAGCTCCGTGAAACCGACCTCGTCCACGTAATACGCCTTAGCTTCGCCATCCTTCTGGATGACGATCACATCACTCACGGAAGCGGAATGCCCATAAAACTCCGGAGGCTGGCTGGCGAAGAACTTTGCATGCAGGTCCTCCACGGTATCCCCGTCCTTCAGTTTCCCGCCATAGGCATAGGTATAATCCTTTGCCCGCACCTTCATGTCATGTGCCTTTATATAGTCCATGCCCATGAATGCGTATTCCGGCGTTCTGTTGCCAAGAAGCTGGTAGATGGCATAGCGGTCATCTTTACCGGACAAATGGAGATCCTCATTATCGCTGCCAATGGCGCTTTCAGAGATCTCCTGCAGCTCCTGAAGGTCTTCTTCCTCCATTTCTTCCAGATACTCATCTGTGGTCACATCACCGCCCTCGAAGTCCAGCCCGGTTCCAAGCCTCAGCCCGCCTTCCGGGATCTGTAACGGTACAACAGTCAGTATCGTGCCGGCATGGTTCACACCTACGTGGTTCTCCACCACGAGCGGATGCCCTGGGTCGTAGTCAGCCCCTCTGAGTTCATACTTGTAAATGCCCTCCGGCAGATCCTCTCCCACGCGCTCATTCAGGAACATAGCAGAAACCTCAAAGAAATTTACATATTCACCTTCCATAATAATCATGATTGTTCTCCTCTCTTAAAAATTGTTCATCCTCACAATAAGGGCCATGGCCTTAGCCGCGTCCTCACTATGCGGGTTACCGTCGATAATATTCTGCAGCCAGTCCATAAGACCCTTGTTGTGTTCACAAATCCAGGCATAGATATTGGCTACGTGTTCCTCCCTGTCATCGACATTGTCGTTGTACTCGTACGGGTCAAAATCGTACGCAAACAGGTCGATGTCATACGCCAGATCCATTTTTTCTTCCATATTGTGCTCCTTTCATCCTGATAATCTGGTTCGTCTCCAATATGTAATTTCGCTCTCCCACACACGAGAAAACCCCGGTATATACCGGGGGTTCTCGTATGGTCTTATTGGAACAGGCCGTACCCGACAGGGCTGATGTGCCGTCCCTTCTCGTCAAATCCGTAGAAATGCAGGTTTGGATATCTCGGCTGCTCTACGAATGAAAGCTCCAGTTCCGGGTCCGCTTTCTTCAGCAGGAATACCCAGAGCCGCGCCATTTCAGCTACATCGATCACCTCTTTGCAGATACCGGAGCTGTTCTCCAGTGTAAATCCAAGCTTCTCTATCTGGTCGACAAGCTCCGGTGTTATGGTATCCTCCTCATAACCGGAGCAGATGGTTTCGATGTCGATACCGGTAACATCCATGATCCTGAAATGTGCTTCCCGTACCTGCTCAACACTTTTGTTCGATTTGATCAGGTACGATTCGTTCCTCTCATGACCATCGCCGGACCAGTCCCCTATCGTGAGATAAAATAGTTTTTCCATACATATCCTCCTTCTTTCTTAAAATCAGTTGCATAGAAAATATGTCAAAACCATTCTCTATACAAGGAAAATCCCGGATGTAAATCCGGGATCTTCATATATGGAATTTTAGTCAAACAGGTCTGCCGTAACCGGGCTTTCCACGAACCGGTACGCGTAGCCGCACAGCATCTCAAGGAAAGCTTCCCTGCTCATAGACAGCACCTTTTCATTGAAGTTCCATGGGAAGTCATCTTCCAACCCAACGATCCCATCATCAGCGGCAAGTTCGATCCCTTCATGTTCTTCAACCAAATATGCAATAAGGGCTGCCAGGCCGTACCCGCGGCCGTACCCGTTCTCATACTCGTAATTTTCCAAATAGAAGGAAAAGAATTCCGGATACGCCATGTCCATGCAGTCCTTCCGGTTTTCTATGATATTATCATAGAGGAAAGGATCCTTCTCTTTGAGCCATTCGACGGTTTCCATAAGCTTCTCCTCCGGGAGCAATTTGGCTTCATTTAAGTTTAACCCAAATTTCATACATGGACCCCCTTTCCATCATTGGCCGGCGTCCTGTCCGTGATCTCCTTTTCAATCCCAGACAAGCCGGTCACATTGTTGTTCTTGGGATCGTATAAGTGAAAGCAACGGCTCACATCGGCACCATCTGGTACGAGCCCGTTTTCAAACTGTCCAGAAGGTGTAACCTCTGACTCATCGTAGTCGGCATCCGGATCCAGAACGATATCGTCCCGTTCCACAGCCTCTTCGACTTTAGCAACAGCATCATTGATATTATCTGCATCAACGATTACTGTTTTTACCAGTATTTCCTTAACATTGATCGCGTACTTCATTTGGCATCGGCAGAGTCATCCCCCGGTTTGGGAAACGGACCTGCCTTCCTCCTTTCATAATGATTTTTTTATGCAGATGTGCCATTCATGATGGCTTTCATCCGTCCAAGTGCCGTTTCGGCATTCAGCAGTTCCAGATCTTTCCTGTTGATAATCTCAACCGGCGTACTGGTGGAGATCACCGTGTCCAGCGTGTCCACGTAAATCTTTTCTTCCCTCAGCACGATCTTCTGGTATCTGCCGGATTCGGACATCTTACGCATGGTGCGCTTCGCGTTGGCTTTCCGGACATACTCGCGGCCAAAGTCCGCACACTTGGTTTTGTCCGAGAACCCAATAACCAGATACTTTGTTTTCATATAGATCCTCCTTCCAGCGGTCATAGGCAGTCGCCGCAATAGTTCCCAAAATCTTCTTCAGGGTAGCTCCCGCCGTCCTCGGTTTCCGAGTTCTCGTCGATGCAGCCACCTTCTTCATTTGAGTTGAAGATACGTCCGCATTCACAGCAGCGCTCGAAGGTGTCGTCCAGCAGTCCGAAATATTCCTGCAGGACATAAATTATATGCCATGCCTGGTCATCCGGTAGTGCTGGGGCGTCTTCATTGCTGATCGTTGCTGGGTGGAACTCACCCTTTAAAAAACGATAAAGCCTGTCAACAAGTTCGGCAGCATCCTTTGTTTCGGAAAGCCGGTTCGACAAAGTATAGAAACCTCCCGTAACCGAATCGATCATTTTCTTAAGTTCCTTTTCCTGCCTTAAGAAATCGTCATTTGTAAGAAGGACAAGGACAGGTTTTTCAATAAAGATGCCTGCATACTTCAGGAGCGTCTGTCCTTTTGTGCTTTTAACACCTGTTTCGAAGTCTTCTGCTTCAAAACAGATGATGTTCTGCTCAACCCTGAAATCAATCCCTTTCAGGTCAGTAACCATGGCCCGGAGGAAACAGGCAACGCCGTCAAGCTCATTAATAATATCCAAGATTGTATACTGTTCAAGCTTGGAATCATATGTACTGAGCAGCAAGCCGACATAGCCGAAGCGGCCTTTTTTGATATATTTCTTAAGCCCTTTGATGATATCCTCCGGCTCTTTCAAAAAAACTTCGTTAAAATTGATCCCTAAATACATCCTCAAGCCACTCCTTTCCTGAGTTTCTTACGCTGCCTGTCCTGGATGAGTCCGGACAAAATAGCAGCCGTATCCGGTGTACGTTCCATATGGTTCTTTTTCATCACTCTGCAGACCGCATCCCAATCATTGTTGTCCAATGCATACGGGCATCCGCTGATCCCACAGTGCAGGCACATGCTCCCATCTGTTAGGATAAGGCACCTGTTTGCAAGTTTTTCGAACCAGGACTGGTATTTTTTTACCTCGGTCCTGTATTTCTCGATCTCGGCTGACGCATTTTCTTTTACGTTTTTAAGCTCCAGCTTCAGGCTGTCGTTTTCAATGGTTGCATCGCTGGACAGCGCTGTCCTAAGTTCTTCCAAAGTCATTCCTTTTGCCATAACGGTTCATCCTTTCAAAATTTAAGGTTCACTACCTCATAACTGAGGCAGAGTGCATGGATATCGGACGCCTTGAACTCTTCCTCGATAAAATCGCAGACAGTCCGCTGGTCCGACACACTAGATTCTTCGTACTTCTGGAAACCCATCTGGATAGCTTCTTTAGCTTCCTCTTCCATGGAATCCGGGACAGAGTACAGGACATATCCATTCTCTCCTTCCGGAAAATCCAACTCCACGAGCATCACAGTTTTGTCTTCCATAAAAATTTCTCCTTTCTTGTTCCTATACGCCCATCAGTGCAGCCACACCATCTGGATACTGCTCATCGAACCAGTACCAGATCGCCTCCCGGTTTGTCCCCGCTGGGAAGATGAACCAGTTTTCTTCGATGTTTTCTGTTTCCGGATCCATCGGCACGTCGGAAAGGGTCTTCCAGACATCCTTGATCAGTCCGGACCATGAACGGTACCCCTTCTGGTTCTCTTCCAATAAGTTCCCTTTCTGTACATGATGCTCTACTACAAGGCATGCAAACTTTTCTGAATGTCCCCTTGAGACTTCCAATGCCCTGTATACACCCCACTGGATGCACGTCTCAAAGTTCCGGAATAACCGATAGGACACAGATGCTTCACAGCCGGGGAGCATGTAGAGTTTTGCGGAATAGCTTCCGTTAAAAATTGATCCCATTCCATAAAATTCCATATAAAATTCATCTCCTTCCTTCTTTATCAATAGTCCAGTATTAATATGTAATCCAGACATCCCCGCAAAAGAAAAGCCCCGGTATATGCCGGGGTTCTCCCAGATGGTTTGCTTTTCCCTGAAAAATGCATAATAAGAATTAGGAAACTATATTAATTTCTAATGTTATTGCTGGGACTTATGGGAAATTCCTTGGTTAAATTATAACCCAAGATACCCAAAAAGACAACTCCTGAAAAGAAGAAACGCCCCAAAGGGCGTCCTCCTTATCACACAGCGATCGGGATGTTCTTGATCTGTTCCCCGGTTACGTAACCGTCTACATGCAGGTCATCCACCGTAAATGCGTAAAAATCCTTCACATCCGGGTTGAGCCAGACCTTTGGCGCTGCATGCTCCTCGCGGTCAAGCAGTTCCCGGATCATCGGCACGTGCCGGTCGTAAATGTGCGCGTCTGCAATGACATGCACAAGCTCACCGGGAATCATGCCGCTCACCTGGGCGAACATCATCAGCAGCAGTGCGTACTGCGATACGTTCCAGCCGTTCGCCGCGAGCATGTCCTGCGAACGCTGGTTGAGGATCGCATTCAGCACAAGCCCATCCTTGGACTGGGTGACGTTGTAGGTCATCCCGTAGCAGCACGGATCCAGATGCCCGCCATCGAGGTACTGGAACTGGTACATGTCCGTCATGATGCGGCGGCTGAACGGTTCCTCCTTTAGCATCTTCAAGACACGGTCTGTCTGATCCGTCATCTTCCCGCGGAACATAAACGGCTGGCGGATGACGCCGCCATAGCAGGTACCGATACTGCCATCCCCATCCGCCCATTGGTCCCAGATATGGCTGTTCAGGTCATGCACGTTGTTGGATTTTTTCTGGTAGATCCACAAGATCTCGTCGAGTGCACTCTTGAGTGCGACTCTGCGGAGTGTGATCACCGGGAACTCCTTTCTTAAATCATACCGGTTGACGACACCGAACCTCTTGATCGTGTAAGCCGGCGTGCCGTCCTCCCAGTGTGGGCGGACCTTCTCGCCTTGCGTGTCGGTTCCGTTCTCAAGGATATCCTTGCAGGTTTCCTTGAAAACCTTGTCTGCATAGCTCATAATTTCTCCTTTCCGCTGGTTTCCAGCATTCAAAATATAATTTCGTACATAATATGTATTTTCAGGCGATATATACATAAAAATCTTTCTTGACTCATGCCACCTCGTAATATAAAATATAAGCAAAAGTACCGTACCTGTCTGTTAGATTTACATATTAATAATGTACAGTATATGTAGATAGACAGAGCATTACGGGTTTGCCTGAACATCTATACAAAGGGACATGCTTCCCTGCTGCTGTACAAAACCAATCTGCTGCGGCAGGGAAAGAAGGTAAGAAATGGCAAAAGAAAACAGGAAGTACAAAGACAGCGTGTTCTGTGACCTGTACTATTCAGACGAAACCGCAGAACAGAACTTGCTGGAGTTGTACAACGGGCTGTTCGGTACAAACCTGCAGGATACGGCACTGATCAGTAAAGTACGTTTGGAAGATGTCCTGTTCAAAGACATGAAAAACGACGTGGCTTTTACCGTGGAAGGCAGGAGGATTATCCTGAGTGAACACCAAAGCACAGTTAATCCGAATATGCCGGTGCGCATGCTGATGTATATCGCGCGCGAGTATGAAAAACTGCTTCCAGTGGAAGCAAGATACTCAGAACAACAGTATCCGTTAATGACCCCTTCTTTCATCGTGTTCTACAACGGTGAAAAAGATCTCCCATCTGAATATGTGCTGAAGCTTTCAGATGCTTTTGCAGAAGGAAGTATCCAGAACGGATTCCTGGAATTGGAAGTAAGGGTAATTAACATCAATACGGACAAGAACCATGTGTTATTAGAAAAATGCAACACCCTCCGCCAGTATAGCGAGTTTGTGGAAAAAACCCGCAGGTTTGGTGGGGACGAGAACAAGCTTGAGATGGCCGTAAAGGAATGTATACAGGATGGCGTGCTTTCAGACTATCTCATGCGCAATGGTAAGGAGGTTGTTAACATGTTGATGGCCGAATACAGCTATGAGGAGGATCTGGCGGTTCATTGCCGTGAAGCCGAAACTAAAGGAGAAATTAAAATTTATTATTCGGAAATGGGGCTTTCAATTCCAGAAATCTCAAAAAAACTTTCGATTCCACAAAAAAACGTCGAGAAAATCCTTAAGGAAAACGGCTTCTTTAAAAAATAACCCGTATAAGAAAACAAAACGTCGGTTTGCCGGCGTTTTTTGTTATACAAGAAGAAAACGCCCAGTAGGACGTTTCTTCTTAACATGTTAGATTTTTACCACGAAATCAATACACCCGTCTTTTTCCGTGATCGTCGGATCCTTGTCGAACACCCGGCAGAACCTGCATTCTCCAGAATTGTTATAGGCACAGTCTTCCGATGTGCATTCGAACATTTCCAGATTTTCCTTCATGTCAGTTCCTCCTTTAAAAAAATTGCGTTTTTTGAGATGAGCTTCTATCTCAGACAGCTTCACGTCTGCGGATTCGCCATACGGTTCATAAACGTAATCATCTCCCAATCCCCGGCAGAGCTTAACCTTGGCAATGCTGCCGCAGATGTCTGTGATCTGGTAAACGGCAAAGCCATCAGCTACACCGAAGCGTATGAACCGGTAGAGTGTCTCACCTTTGTCCCTCTGTATACGGTCGATCTCTTTGATCCTCTCTTCATTTTTTTGCATGCCGGCCTCATACTCATCCCATGATATCTTGCCTTCCCAGACATCGTCGATTGGCGGCAGGCAGTTCTGATACAGGAGCGACTCATCTTTAGATGTCGCATCGAGCTTATCCATGATATTCAGGTAAGCATGGGACAGCCTTTTGAAATTCTCCGTACCTACCGGGAAGAATGTCCCTCTTTCCGGTTTGAAGCTGATGATAGAACCCTTTAAGCTGCCCTCGTCATAATAGATCCTACCATCACTGAATATCCCAGGCCATAGTTCTGTCCGGTTATTGATTCCCCCTTCGTGGATAAAGACAACCGGCGAATTATCTTCAACCGGTATCATCCCTGCATACGTGATCCTTGCAGTATAGTTTCCCATATTAAATCTCCTTTCTTCATAAAAATATTATTCATCCCTAATATGTCATCCTTCGTTTATGCAAAAGGAAAAAGCGTCCAAAGGACGCTTTCCCAAAAAGAATGAATCATACAGCATAAGAGCATATCCCGACACTGCCGCAGATAAGCCCAGTCACTTCGGCATGGTCATGGAAAAGCTGGATATCGATCAGGGAATCAAAGTCATCGAGAGCAAGCTTCCTCGCCTTTTCCCCTCTTTCCTGTTCCTTGTTTGTTTTCTCCATAAAATAGCCTCCTAATTCTTTATTTGCTCTTTCCATAAAATTGCCTCCTAATGACCTGTATTATACATTCCTCGTCACCATTTTTCAGTACCCGGATTTTTTCACCGGAAAATAACGCGGCCAAAGATGCATAATCAAAAATCCTGAGCTCCCCTTCGTACTCGCAGACTGGCTTAAAATCGTCCGGGATCTCATAGAATGGGTTGTCAACATAGTAGGCATAGAGTCTTCCGCCCATGTTAAATTTCAGGACATTCAATACCAGCCGCCCTTCGCTTCGGCCTGCAAGGATAAGCTCCCCGTAAAAGCTTTCCCCGATATATTGTTTCCTGCAGTCAAGATAGGTACCTTTCTTCCATATGAAATAGATTATGTTAGTCGGCTTTGACCGGTCGTAATCCATGATTACGGCGTCCAGCAGTTTGTGCCGGAAATGTTTGGATAAGTCATGCAACAGCGTTTTACCTGCAGCATAGACATCGCGTGAACTGACAGATAAGTAATGCTCTTCCGGATAGCTGCTCGACATTACACCCACCTTTGCGTTTTCGCCGTAGATTTCTTTTGCGAGAACAGCAAACTCTTCGATCGTGATATCTTCCGGGAGCACGTTTGCCCCAGTATCGTAGTATCTTCTGGTTTCCGGCTTTCCCTCTGTCATGCCTGATATTTCGATGAAACCATGTCCTGATGATACAGAGAGCAAACGGTCGTATCTTTTTAATGCGTCTTTTTTTGCCCTTTCAATCCTCTCTTCTTTTTTCATAAGAGCCTCCTGACTTTGAATCCTTCCTTGAGCACCGGTCCGATATAGGAATCCAGAAGTTCAAGAAACCCGTTGTCATCCTGCAGTTTCCTGCATGCGGCTTTGACCACGGTGTCTTTCTGTTCCGGGGACATCCCGGCCGCCTCGTCGAAACCATCAAGGAGGTTCTGGGCATATTCCTCAATGCTCCAGTTTGAAAAATTGTATGCATTCATAGCTGTTCCTCCTTATAATGCAAACCGTATGATCTCTTCGCTGTCCGGCAGCACCATGAATTCGCCTTTGCCGCCGTGCAGCAGTTCCTTTGCCTGCTTCCTGGTATACCCGATCCCGCACCATTCGGAACAGAAATCGTCCCAGTCTTCGTACCATGCACAGATCCCCACGCCTTTGAGGCCATAATGCTTCATATGGACTCCGATCTTCAGCTTGTCCCTGTCGGAGAGCTGTCTCTTCCTGCTCCGCTCCACGTACGAAATATCCTCAGCATCAACCGGATATGCAACGAAATCTGTGTTTTTCCGGCAGAAATTCTCTGCCTGCTCAAGCGCAAGCCTGTCTTCCCAGCATTTTCCATCCGGAGTCCACACGGAATACTGGTGTGCTTCGGAGTAACGGATGACAAGCCTGTTGATCTGTTTGATCTTCTTCCCTTTCATTCTTTTTGCTCCTTTCTTTCAAAATGATAGTTCATTATTAATATGTCATTTCGTCAGAAGGACATGGCAGAATTACGGGCATGCAGCAAAGCCTGAATAGGAGCGTCCATGATAGCGGCTTTTTACATATTTAAGATAACAGGCGGGAATTCTCGGCCATTCAATGACCGCAGATGAAAGCCGTGCGGCTGTGCCCGCCTGTTGCATTCCTCCGAACATATATTCGTTTTTTTGTAGAAAAATCCGTCATTTCGTGCTATAATAAAAGCAGGAAAACCATCCAAAGGAGGCCACCAATGGCAATGAGATCCCAGGAAAAAGCCGCATCCGTGGAGCTGCTGGCCTATAAGTTTGCCGGGTACCCGGACGGGGAGACGGAGCATAAGCTCGCCTCGTTCTGTGGTGCTGCACGATTTCTGTGGAACCGGTTCCTCGCCGATTCCATGAACTTCTATGCCATCATGGGGAACCACTGGGCCCGATGCCGGCTTCGGCTGGCGCAACATCCCATAATAGGTCACCTGCGTACGCAGTAAGAATGAGGGCCTCACGGCCTGATGCTCGGTCATTCAATGGCCGAGTAGTTCACAAAAAAGAGGTGCCGTTATGGATCAGATCATGATGCTGCACATGATGTCCAGCATGATGTGCTGCTACTACCCTTATTTTCATATGTTCCCGGAACAGGCCTTTCGTCCATGGGGAAAGATGGGATACCCGGACATTTCCGTGCGGGGCACGAGGTACGTCCCGGCATATGCCTGGAACTATGTCCCCAAACCGGGCGTATGGCAGAGGCTGTCCAAAAAACTGTCCGCAAAAAAGACGGTATCCTGTACGGCAAAAGAACTGATAGATTTCGTCGCTTCTGTCCGGCTCCCTGATTATTCGGTTGAATTTTTACAGGGTGGGGAATGGCATATCATAGAGGTTATGGAAAAACACAGGTGCTATGCTTTGGACGGGGACATCCAAGGCTCTTACCTCGCCCTGGAATCCCTGTATAAAAAAACGATCACTTCCAGCTTAGAAGTGATCCGCTTTTCTGTCCCAGCCATTCCATATTTCAAGGATTTTTTATACAAATGGTTTTACTATGGGAAAGAATTTGTCTTTGAAAAATAAATCGTTGTGAGTTCCCGCCTATTGCAAAAAAAAAGATGAGTACAATCCCGAAAGAGGCACGATGACACGTTTAAAGGGGGACGTGTAGACGCGATACAGACGTGGGTAAGTGGTAGAAAGTGGCGTCTGTGTATTCGGAAGGACTCATCTTGGAATGCATTATACCACATCTTGTATGGCTTGTCACTATATTTCAATATCTTGTTTTTCCAAACAAGGAAATTTCCATACCCAATTAGCCTCTTTCTAATTTCAGGACATATCACAGACAAGGGCGGTCATTTTTGTGTCTTATTATCTTTGCTGCCGATGCCATATCCGAGGCTGAAGCAGACAAAGCGCGGACCGGGCGCTGAAGAACCAGATATGCTCCGGCTGTCATACAGAAGAATCTGATTTTCTCTCATTAATGAACATGTCTATGTCCTCAATTATATAGTTTTCTCCCGTTGTGTGAAGCGCTTCAAAGCAGGAATAAACATACTCCCATACACAATAACGGCTGAATAATTCCGCTACCTGTTTTCCCGTTAATCCTTTTGCAGCTTTGTAGCGCTCAGTGCAATAGGACAAGAAATTCCCCGCCTGGCTCATAATTACGCCTCCTCCGGGAAAGTAATACTTCCCGTTTTCCTTTCCTCCTCGAACATCTGATATAGCATATGAGGGCTGAGATGCCATAACTTTGTCTTTTCCTGTTCCAATAAAGTATAAAGTCTGGACTCATAAAACATCTTATGAGCTGATATCTCATCAATGGTCCCTTCTTCTGTAATCAGATCCAAAACTTGTGGCACAAGCAGCATCAACACGGCTTCAAATTTTTTCCTCTCCATCAAAACTCCTCCTTAGAAACCGTTCCAATAAAACGCAAAAAACCAAGCGCCTTTTCCGAAGAAAGGACAAGTTGATCATACAATTTTTTTATCTTCAAAGTTTCAATCGTCTGTTCCTTAGACAAAGTGCCAGATGCATATAAAGCAAAAGTAGTATATACATCGTCATTCGCAACAGGGCCATAGACTACATCGTAAGATTTTCCCTGATAAATACCTGCCCGGTTTTCCGAAACAAAATCCAGCCAGATTTCGTCTGGTGAATCGAATCGCAAGAAAGAACATTCCTCAAAAGCTCCCTGCATATCAAACTCATAAATACTGACAACGCGTTCACCCTTCCGGCGACGCCTAAAAACCTTGTCTGCAAAAGCAATCGCCTGAGTTTTGTTTGTCGTGGTATAAAAACCAAACCCAAAATCAAGGTAACGGTTTTGTATAATGATCTCTGGCTTTGTAACAATTACATTGCTTCCATGATAAACAATCATAAACTGCCCTCTGTTTCCTGTCTGCCATTATCTTATCGCAACACCTCAATATATCTTCTTATATTGCAGTATACCATAGTGATGTCTGTTATTGCAATCGCTAGATGATGTAAACGAATTGTCCCAAATTTAAAATTTTAAGATAATAGGCGGGAATTCTCGGCCATTCAATGACCGCAGATGAAAGCCATGCGGCTGTGCCCGCCTGTTGCATTCCTCCGAACATATATTCGTTTTTTTGTAGAAAAATCCGTCATTTCGTGCTATAATATGGACCGGGACCACCAGGCGGCCTGCAACATCGACAAGGAGGGGCTGCAGCTTTACCGGGAGTCATGCCGTATGGCATGCCCGGAGGCCGCATAACCCTTAACCATACAGTAACACCAACCGGCAGGGACGCCGGGGCTAGACTGTACCACTACGGGGCGGATGCGAAACGCCGGCTTCGGCTGGCGCAACATCCCATAATAGGTCACCCGCGTACGCAGTAAGAATGAGGGCCTCACGGCCTGATGCTCGGTCATTCAATGGCCGAGTAGTTCACTTTTGGATATAAATTGACGTACTCCACACGGCTGAAGCCGTGGGATTCCTTGGTTTTTGGAATCACCATTTTATGCTAAAGCCGATGGA
>CANQVH010000076.1 GCA_947627245.1 uncultured Lachnospiraceae bacterium
TAACCGGTCAACCGGCTCCCAGCCCCAGCAATTATCATAGAAGATCTGAATTTACAGACTTTCTTTCACACACTCGTCAAAAACTCCATAACTGCGGAACCGATCCTTCCTGCGCCTCACGATCTCCTCCGCGGGCATATCCTGATAATCTTTTAAAAACGCCCTGATTTCACGTCTCATAGACAGCGCAAGCTCATCCATATCCGCTACATTTGCCGGCTGTGGTTCCGGGATCACTTTTTCGATGATACCCATACCCTTCAGTTCGGTCGCCGTCATTTTCATGATCTCAGCCGCCTCTTCCGCCCGCTTCTTGTCTTTCCACAGGATGGCAGCGAAACCTTCCGGAGAAAGCACCGAGTACACCGCGTTTTCCAGCATCCAGACCTCGTTTGCCACGGCGAAAGCCAGCGCTCCCCCGGAACCGCCTTCCCCGGTGATGATCGATAGAACCGGTACCCTCAAATCTGACAGCTCAAACAGATTCCGGGCGATCGCCTCTCCCTGCCCGCGCTCCTCCGCCTCCATCCCGCAAAACGCCCCCGGCGTGTCGACAAAAAAGAGGATCGGGCGGGAAAATTTCTCCGCCTGTTTCGCGAGGCGCAGCGCCTTCCGGTATCCTTCCGGATTCGGCATCCCGAAATTGCGGCGCTTATTCTCTTTCGCGTTCCGGCCCTTTTGCTGACCGATGACCGTGACATACTGCCTGTCAATCGCCGCGATCCCGCCGATCACCGCCCTGTCGTCGCCAAAAAGACGGTCTCCGTGCAGCTCGAGAAAACCGTCGAATATCCGGGAAATAAAATCTTTTATATAGGGTCTGTCCGCGCTGCGGGCAATCTGAACCCGATCCCACGCGCTCACAGCACCCTCACGATTCTTTTCTTCCATATCCACTGCTCCTCAACAAAATTCCAAGCGTACTGCGCAGCCGCTCGCGTCTCACGATCCGATCCACAAACCCGTGCTTCAGCAGATATTCCGCGCTCTGGAAACCCTGAGGCAGCTTTTGCCCGATCGTCTGCCGGATCACACGCGGTCCCGCAAACCCAATCAGCGCTCCCGGTTCCGCAAGGATTACATCCCCGAGCATGGCAAAGCTCGCCGTCACACCGCCGGTCGTCGGGTCTGTCAGCACCGAAATGTACAAAAGACCCGCCTCGTCATGTTCCTTGATCGCCTGCGCCGTTCTGGCCATCTGCATCAGGGAGAAGATTCCCTCCTGCATGCGGGCGCCTCCGGAGCAGCAGAACAGAACGACCGGAAGCCGTTTTGCCGTCGCCCGTTCGATCATCCGCGTGATCTTCTCTCCCACAGCCGTCCCCATGCTTCCCATCAGAAAGTCTGCGGACATCACGCCCAGCGCCGTCTGTATCCCGCAGATGCGCGCTTCTCCTGTCATGACCGCTTCCACATAGCCTGTGTTTTTCTGAAGCGTTTCCAGCTTTTCTTCGTAGCCCTCAAACTGCAGGGGATTTCCTCCCGTCAGTCCACGGTCCCACTCCTGAAACGTGTTCTCATCCGCTATCATCGGAATGCGCTCCCGCGCTCCTATGCGGTAATACCTTCCGCATTTCGGGCAACAGTACCAGTTGCTTTCTATGTCTTCCTCAAGCACGATCTTCCCGCATCCGTCGCACTTCCGAAAGAGTCCGTCCGGCGCCTGCGGTTTTTCGTAGGACATTTCTGCTTCCACTTCCCCGGCGGGCTTTTTGAAATGCTCTTTCAGCATACATCGTCACCTTTTTCCATCTATCTTTCTTCCAGATCAAGTTCTATTCTCTTATTAATCGCCTGCACGTCGCCTGAGGCAAATTCCTGACTGCTCACGAGCTCGTACTGAAAGTCCAGGTTTGTGGCGATTCCTTCTATCACCAGCTCTCCCAGCGCGCCTCTCATTTTGTGGATCGCCTCCTGTCTGTCGCCGCCGCAGACGATCACCTTCGCAAGCATCGAGTCATAGAACGGAGGAACCGTGTACCCCTGATAGAGCATCGTGTCCACGCGCACGCCGTTTCCACCCGGCAGATATAGCTCCCTGACGGTTCCCGTGCCGGGCAGAAAACCTCTCTTTGGGTCTTCCGCGCAGATCCTGCACTCGATCGCATGACCGCGGCAGACGATGTCCTTCTGCTCAAACGCAAGCCTCTCCCCGGCGCTGACACGGATCATTTCCTTCACCAAATCAATCCCTGTCACCATCTCCGTCACCGGATGCTCTACCTGAATCCGGGTATTCATCTCCATAAAGTAAAACTGCCCGTCATCCTCCGCCAGAAACTCGACCGTCCCCACGCTGTCGTACCCGACCGAACGCGCCGCGCGTACAGCCGCATCTCCCATCCGGGCAATCATATCGTCCGGCAGAGAACCCGCCGGCGTCTCTTCGATCAGCTTCTGGTGTCTTCTCTGGATACTGCAGTCCCGTTCCCCCAGATGGACGGTATTTCCGTACCGGTCCGCAAGAATCTGGATTTCGATATGACGCGCATGCGGGAGGTACTTTTCCAGATACATCTGATCATCCCCGAACGCCTGTATCGTCTCCTGCTGAGCCACCTCGAACAGCTTTTCAAAATCCTCTTCCCGTTCTACGACGCGCATACCCTTGCCGCCGCCCCCGGCCGATGCCTTGACGATAACCGGATAACCGACCGCGAACGCCAGCTTTTTCGCCTCGTTCACGTCGCTCATCGCTTCATCCGTGCCCGGTATGACCGGCACGCCTGCCTTTTTCATGGCTCTGCGGGCCGCGGCCTTGTCCCCCATCTGCTCCATAATCTCCGGGGAAGGCCCGATAAAATCAATCCCGCACTGCCTGCACATCCGCGCAAACTTCGTGTTCTCCGAAAGAAAACCATATCCCGGATTGATTGCCTGAGCTCCCGAGGCAAGCGCCGCGCTCAGGATGCTCTCCACATTCAGATAGCTGTCCGCGGGACGCGGCCCTCCGATGCAGATACACTCGTCGGCAAGCTGGGCGTGCAGCGCCTCCCGATCCGCTTCAGAGCACACGGCAACCGTCCGTATGTCCATTTCCCTGCATGCGCGGATGATGCGCACGGCGATCTCGCCACGGTTTGCGATCAGGATCTTGTGGTACATGCCATTCCCTTCTTTCTCATATCTATTTCGCGACAATATCATGAGCCGTATCTTCCCAGAAAATCCTTTCCGAAATTCTTTGATCATCACTGTTCACTCCGCGCCCAGCGACGCGAAGCCCAAACTGCTTCCTACTTTCTTACGGCTTCAACAGCAAACGCTTCGGCCTGGTCTGAACAGTAATCTTCGGTCCTGTATGGCTCATTGTATCGCAAAGGTCAGCTCCGCCTCCGCGCAGAGCCGTCCCTGCACGTAGGCTTTTGCCTGCCCGACCCCTATCGGTCCCTTGATCTTCACCAGCTCGGTCTCAAGCATAAGCACGTCCCCCGGCACGACCTTCTGACGGAAACGGGCATTTTTGATTCCTCCGAAAAAGGCGATTTTGCCTTTGTACTGCTCGCAGGACAGCAGTGCCACAGCGCCCACCTGTGCCAGCGCCTCGCAGATCAGCACGCCCGGCATCACCGGCTCGACCGGGAAATGCCCGGCGAAAAACGGTTCATTGTAAGTAACCGCTTTGCGCCCAACCGCCTTCCTGCCCGGTTCCAGCTCATCAATGCAGTCCACCAGCAGAAACGGTGCGCGGTGCGGCAGAATCTCCATAATCTGTTTTGTATCTAATCTCATTTATACCTCCCTGATCCGCATCAGCGGCTGTCCGTATTCCACGAGCTGTTCATTTTCGACCAGAACCTTCTCCACGATACCGTCATACTCCGACTCGATCTCGTTCATCAGTTTCATGGCCTCCACGATCCCTACGACCTGTCCCTTTTTTACTGTGTCTCCTTCGGTGACAAACGGTTCCTTGTCCTTCGCCGGCGCAGCGTAAAAGGTGCCCACCATCGGACAGTCAATCGTAACTCCTGCTGCGTTCTCCGCATTTTCTGCATTTCCTGCCTTTTCAGCCTTTGCTCCTCCTGCCGCTTTGCCCAACTCATCCCCGCTGTCGGCAGCCTGCGCGCTTTGCAGCGCGGGATTCATTCTTTTTGGAATCAAAGGGTGCACAGCCTCTTCCTCACCGCCGCCTTTTCTCTTGATCGACAGTTTGATATCCGCATCTTTGTATGCAAAAGAATCCAGCTCCGCTTCATTCACCTTGTCGATCACGGTAAAAATCTCATCCAGTTCCAGTTTCATCCTTTCACCCCACAAACTTTCTGATCAGCAGGCTGCCGTTGTGCCCGCCGAACCCAAGCGAATTGCTGATCGCCGCATCGACAATCCGGGAAACGCCTTCTTTCGTGTAGTTCAGATCCATTTCCTCCTCCGCCTCGCGGAAACCAGCCGTGGCGTGGATATAGTCCTCCATCACGCTCTTTACACAGACGACGCACTCCGCCGCGCCCGCCGCGCCGAGCATATGCCCCGTCATCGACTTGGTTGAATTCACATTCAGGGAATACGCATCTTCTCCAAACGCCTTTTTGATCGCGCGTGTCTCGCACAGATCGTTATGGTAAGTTCCTGTTCCGTGCGCGTTGACGTACTGGACCTCTGCCGGGGCGATCCCCGCCTCCTGCATCGCCAGCGTCATCGCGCGCGCCGCGCCGTCTCCTGTCTCCTCCGGGGAAGTCATATGGTACGCGTCGCATGTGGCTCCGTATCCGCCGATCTCCGCCAGAATACGCGCCCCTCTCGCCTGTGCATGCTCCAGCGATTCCAGTACAAGCACCGCTGCGCCTTCTCCCATCACAAAACCTCCGCGCTCCCTGTCAAACGGAATGGACGCGCGCAGCGGGTCCTCACTCACGGACAGGGCAGTCAGCGCCGCAAAGCCGCTGATCCCCAGCGGCGTGATAGCCGCTTCCGTCCCTCCCGCAAGCATAACGTCCGCGTCCCCATACTGGATGCAGCGGTACGCCTCTCCGATGGAATGAGTCCCCGTCGCGCAGGCTGTGACGACATTTATACATTTTCCCTTCAGACCGAAATGGATCGCCACATTTCCCGCCGCCATATTGGTGATCATGCGGGGAACCATCAGAGGCGGAACCGCCTTCGGACCCCTGCTTCTCAATCTGTCCGCCGCCTGTTCCAATATCTGCAGGCTTCCAATGCCGCAGCCGACCGACACGCCGATCCTGGTGCAGTCCTCGTTCTCCGTCACAAGAGCCGCGTCCTTGATCGCGTCCGACGCCGCAGCGACCGCGTACTGGCTGAACAGCTCCATCTTTTTCGCTTCCTTGAAATCCATATAGGCTTCCGGGTCAAAGTCATGGACTTCGGCCGCCAGCTTTACCCGGTAGTCCGAGGTATCAAATCTGGTCAACTTCCCGACCCCCACTCTCGACGCTCTCAGGCTGTCCCAGAATGTCTCAACCGTATTTCCGACAGGAGAGATGATTCCCATTCCTGTCACGACTACCCGCTTTCTCAAATTCCCATTCCCCCATCTACCAGAATCGTCTGCCCCGTGATGTAGCCTGCATAGTCCGAGGCAAGAAAAGCCACCGTCCGCGCTACATCCTGCGGGTTCCCCATCCGTTTCAACGGAATCTGCGCAAGTATGGCATCCTTCACACTATCCGGCAGAACCGCCGTCATGTCAGTGTCGATATAGCCGGGTGCGACCGCATTCACCGTAACATTGCGGCCGGCCAGTTCCTTTGCCAGACACTTCGTCATACCGATCACGCCTGCCTTTGACGCACAGTAATTGATCTGTCCGGGATTTCCGTGCACCCCCGAGATCGACGAAATGCTGATGATCCTTCCGGAACGCTTTTTGATCATGCGTTTCCCTGCCAGCTTCATGCACAGAAACGCTCCTTTCAGGTTCGTCTCGATCACGCTGTCGAATTCCTCCTCGCTCATGCGCACAGCCAGATTGTCTCTGGTGATCCCCGCATTGTTGACCAGAATGTCAATACTCCCGAGCTGCTGCTCCATATCCTGAAACATCGCCTCGCACTGCGCTGCATCTGACACATCCGTGCGAACCGCGATCGCGCGCTTTCCCAGATCACGAATCTCCTGCGCCGTCCTCTTGGCCGCATCTTCCGAACCGCTGTAATTTACCGCCACATCCGCGCCCAGACGCGCAAACGTCAGCGCGACCGCCCGCCCGATTCCACGTCCGCCGCCGGTAACAAGCGCTATTTTTCCTTCCAGCATCTTTTCTTCCAACATTTTTTCCTGCCTTCCTGTTTCCCTGTTTCACAGCATCTGCTTTACCTGCACTAAATCCTCCGGCGTCTCCACGGAGAACGCCCGCACCGTGTGATCAATCTTTTTCAGGAAACCGCACAGGGTCTTTCCCGGTCCGATCTCGATAAACGTATCCGCGCCTTCAGAGATCAGATATTCCATACTCTGCCTCCACAGCACGGAGGAGCAGACCTGTCGAGCCAAAAGGCCCTTGATCTGTTCCGGATCGCTCTCCGCTCGAGCCGTCACATTCGATATGAACGTCAGCTCCGGCATTTTCAGCGGAACCTGCTCCAGAACCCCTTTCAGCTTTTCCCCTGCCTCTTTCAACATGGGAGAATGGAACGGGCCGCTCACCTTCAGCGGAACCACGCGGGCCGCGCCCGCTTCCAGAAGCTTCTGCGCCGCCGCTTTCACCGCCTCCGTCTCGCCGGAGATCACCTTCTGACCCGGACAGTTGTCGTTTGCGACCGCAACGATTCCGGGAACGCTTTCGCAGATCTCCTCCACAGGAACCGGTTTGCGACTCAGCACGGCGGCCATCATTCCCTGACCTTCCGGGACAGCCTCCTGCATGTATGCTCCTCTTTTGCACACCGTGCGCAGCGCATCTTCAAATCCAAAAGCGCCTGCCGCCGTCAGCGCGCAGTATTCCCCCAGGCTCAGCCCCACTGCGGCCTCCGCCTGTACCCCTTCTCCGCGCACTGCCGCCAGAATCGCACAGCACGCCGTCAGAAGCGCGGGCTGCGTGTACCTCGTCTCATTCAAGCGGGAATTCTCGGTAAAACATAGCTCTTCCATGGAATACCCGGTCAGCTTTGACGCCTTTTCAAACACCGCACGGCTGACCTCATACGAATCGTAAAATTTCTGTGCCATACCGGCATATTGCGCTCCCTGACCCGGGAACAAGAACACTGTTTTACTCATATCATTCTCCTCTTACACGAACCGACCGGCATGGGATAGCAGTTCCTCCGCCTGCTGTGCGATCTCCTGAACCATTTCCCCGCAGGTCTGCTCCCTGGATATCAGACCCGCAATCTGTCCGGCCATCATGGAGCCGTTCTTCGTGTCGCCCTCCTGCACCGCGCGGCGCAGGGAACCGATCGTCATCTCCTCAAGCTCCTCGAAGCTGCAGCCTTCTTTTTCACGCTTCAAGTATTCCTTTGTCATCTGGTTGCGCAGGGTGCGCACCGGATGTCCGGTCGACCGGCCTGTCACAGCCGTACCGATATCCTTCGCTTTCAGCACGCTCGCCTTGTAATTCGGATGGATCACGCATTCCTCCGCCACAAGAAAGCGCGTACCCATCTGTACGCCGTCCGCGCCGAGCATCAGCGCCGCGGCAAGACCGCGCCCGTCCCCGATGCCGCCTGCCGCCACTACCGGTATCTGCACCGCATCCGCAACCTGCGGAACCAAAGCCATCGTCGTCGCCTCGCCGATATGTCCGCCGGACTCACAGCCTTCCGCAACCACCGCGTCCGCCCCAGCGCGCTGCATCATCTTGGCCAGCGCCACAGACGCCACCACCGGAAGCACTTTGATCCCCGCTTCTTTCCACTGTGCCATATAGGAGCCCGGATTTCCCGCACCGGTCGTCACGACCGGGACTTTTTCTTCCGCCACAATCGCCGCGATCTCCTCCGCATACGGACTCAGCAGCATCACATTGACACCAAAAGGCCGATCCGTCTTTTCTCTGGTTTTCCGGATCTCTGCCCTGACATAGTCCGCCGGCGCATTCGCAGCCGCGATGATCCCAAGCCCTCCGGCGTTCGACACTGCGGACGCCAGACTGCTCTCCGCCACCCAGGCCATCCCTCCCTGAATGATTGGATACCGGATGCCGAGCAGCTCTGTCAATGCCGTCTTGATCATTCGTCGATCCCCTTTCCGGCCAGATAATCCATAACAGATTGAACCGTCGTCAGGCCCTCCAGCTCCTCCGCCGGAATCTCGATGTCGTACTCCTCTTCCAGCGCACTCACAAGCTCAAACAGATCGAGGGAATCCGCGCCCAGATCCGCCTTAAAATCCGCCTCCGGAACCACCCGGTTTTCCTCCACATGCAACTGCTCCGCCACGATTGAAACTAATTTCTCCAACATAATTTCCTCCTCTTTTTCGCATTCTCCGTCTAGCACACTGTGTGCTGATAATAGTTAAAACAAGGCGTCGCACAGCGACGCTGCTTGAATTTATTTTATCTTCATTCCATCCAAAAATACGCCGAAGGCATAGCGGAAACCGCATACAGCTTCCTCCTCAGGCAATTCCCTCGCGAGCGCATCCGCATTGTAGCCCCGAATAAAGCACCAGATGGCGTAGCTCATCGTTTCGGAGTCCAGATCCGGCTTGGCAATGCCGCGGCTCTTGCCAAGCTCAATGAGCCCGCATATCCGCTCCTGCCACCAGCGATAATTCTCCTGCGATGTACTGTCCTGAGCGAAGACATATTGGTTCATGCCGGATTTCAGCTTATACGAGAGCGTCAGCGTCCCTGCGGCAATGTCCGTGATCTGCCCGAAGAAATCCCCCTCCGGGTCAAAACGGTCCACAATGCTCTGGCGCATTCTGACGGCCATATCCCGATAGACGAGAGCAAGCACCTCCTCCACATTGTGAAAGCGGTTGTAAAAAACTCTGTTCGTCACATTCAGCGCCCGAATGATCTTCCGCACTGTGACGTCCCCTGCCCCTTCGCTCATGGCAAGCCTTGCTGCTTCGTCCACGATCCTGCCGCTCATCTCGTCGTGAATGAGCGCTTCGCTCTCCGGCATAGCTTCACTCCCTTTCAGCACAGTGTGTGCTGAGAATATATCACAAACTTATCCTGATGTCAAGCAGGACATATAATTAAATGGCTCGTCTCAGCACATCAAGCCTTTTATAAAACATTTCCCTCCACTCGTCCTCATTTCCGAAAATCGCCGGATCCGCTTCCTGTATCTGATTCAGCCCAATCTGTCTGACAGCCTCTTCCGCCGCCTCTTTCTGAGTCATCTTTTTGGAATAGACCGTCTGACAATTCGCGCCGTCAACCGTCTCGTAGCTGTAAAAGCTCTGGTTAAAGTCCATAAGCGGATACAGGGAAATGTAATCATTTGTCATATTGTCGATCATAAAACCCCAGTTTTCCGGATGCCTGTCCGTATTCCCGACCAGATAGTCAATGATATTCATACCGTAATATGTCTTTTTATCGACCCGTATGCACTCATCCACCGTATTCAGGTCATGATTACTTGCGTAGATATCAAACGCCATCTTTGAGACGATCGAGTATTCCTTTGAAGTTACAATACGGCTTTTCGTCACCTTTTCTCCTGCATAAATATCTTCTTCATATTTCACCTGTTTGTAGTCAAAACATTGGCATATCCTACTTGCCAGCAGTTCTCTCTTCACGGCATCCTCTCCGCCATCTTTTAAAAGAAGAAAGCCATCCTCTCCCCTGATCCACGCTTTCGGGAAGCAGCCCCTTGTCGACAGATCCTGCGCCAACTCCCGGTTGGTGACGGTCATCTGTTTTCCTCTTAAAGGCAACTCCACAAATGCCTCGCTCAACGGGTTATCATACAAGTTAATATCTTTGTATAAAATATCCTCGTCCTGCGTTTTCACCCAGTAAACATCTGTCAACGATACGCAATGGTACGACAGAGAAATCTCCGCGCGATCCCTGTCTGTAACCGCTTGCGCCACACCGATACTGTTTAAGATTTCTTTTGCATACTGCCTGTCCAGGGAAAGTACCCTCGCTGCGCACCAGTGATAGAAATTGATCAGATTATTGACCAGATCATCGATGTCCTGACCTTCCTCCAGATAAAGATCATAGGGCAGAAATTGTTCTTTATAAACGATCACCTTGCCCGTACGGCTAATTCTGGCTACCATGTCGGATCCATGCATAATTTCGTAATCTGCAGAGCTCAGATTTCCCTTCAATCCCCTCACCTCCTGCCTTTATACCTACTCCGTTTTATAATAGTATAATCCGCCGGGAGTTTCAAGAATTCCGGCAAAAAATTGTCCACTTCTTCGTCAGCGCTCAGATAATCTGATACAGAGTCTAATACAACTCCGCTACTTTCTACAGTTCAAGCATAATATCCTCATCCTTCGAAGCTTCCACGCTTTCTCTCCCGTTCAACCACTTTTTCCAGTTCTTCCATCATTGCCCTCCTTCTTTTGTACAGCGTTCGCCAAGTTTGCGCGATCTCCTGTACCTTCTTCTTTCCGTCCGGATAAGCTGCAATCTTTTTCAGATACTTCATCAGTTCCTTGTAGTGTTTCCGATCTGCCACACTCTCAGCCTCTTTGTAAACGAAATCAATGTAAGTATCCCGAACCTCAATCGGATATTGCTTTTTTAACCCCTTCTCATATCGATCCAAATCATACAAATGTCCGTTCTTCTGAATGTCCTCCAATAATTGTTGGTGCAATCCTTCTCTAAGCATCAGTTCACGTCGAATCCGTGTCGCGGTTTTGGCTTTCAGTATCTTCTCTCGATATGAAATCCATTCTCCGACAACACAGACATCCTTCAATAATTGAATGTAGTCCAGATCACTTTGAAAACATTGAAAAATCTGATATTCCAATTCCCGCTTATATGCGTCAGTCTGTCCGATCCCCTTATAAATTTCTATCAATCGGCGGCTGTATTCCGCGACCAGCCCCGGATATTTCTGATCCAGTTCCTTGCTCTCCTGCAATACTTCTATTGCTTTCTCATAGTCATTCCTATCCAGATATTCCTCGATCTCCATCTTACGGATAGCAGAAAAGTGTCTGAATTTCTGCCTGTACTCCCAAATCTCCTGTTCACTGCATCCAAGCTTTTGCATGATCTGCAGACGCTTCAGGACGATATCCTCATAGCCGTAATACGCAGAATACCAGCTACCGGCATCCGTATCGTTTCCAGCCTTCTCTATCTGCTTGTCCAGCATTTTCAGTCTCTGTTTTAGCAGATCCGGATCTTGAAACTCGTTCAAGAGGAAATCTTCTATATATTCTCCCATATAGTCGTCTATATCATCTTTTGCATGGCTCTTTCGGTAATTCTGAAACCACCGGAGCATCTGCAGCTTTTCATTTTCATCAGATACCGCCAGAATCTGCTGCCATATTTCATAGCATTGGCTCGCAACCCATGTTGTTCCACCGTCTGAATCGTCTATCGCCTGATTCACAACACAGTCAAAAACATAATTTGTCAATTCAAACGCCTGCATGAGATGACCTTGTCCAATCAGCACCTGCACTTTATCATTCAGGAAAGCACTTAGGGCATCCGTATAATCCATTGCATGATAATAATCGACAAACCCAGACCTGTCCGAATAACGATACGTGATTCCATCCACCTCTTTTTTCAGACGTATCATCTGCTTTTCGCCGATCTCCTCCGCATATACCGTCAGAATACGGTTTCGCAAAGATTCGTCCCCCAGTGCGAGTTCGAATATCAATCCTCGTATCTCCGCTTCCGGTATATTCTCTATGGTTTTCTCCAGCTCGTTTCTGTCTCTCCAGCACTTATCCAACGTATTTTCTGTCGATTCAGCTTGTCCTTCCGTAATCTCATAAAGAACAGCCGCCATATGCTTACAGTAATTTCCATCCTCCGCGTATGGACAATCGCAGAACATATCATGTATTCTATCGTCACTGATTTCTATCTCAACATGATATTCTTCCGTTCCCTCTACCATCGCCTCATATCCCTTTTCCGTCTGTTTCAGTGACTTAACAGCATGACCCTCATAATAATCCAATCCGCGTTCCAATATATGTGTTCTGAACAAATCTCTCCAGCCTTTTATCATATGTTTTAAAATCCCTTTCCATTACTTCGTATCTCTCGAATTCATCTGCTCCCAAATGGCACGATATACTGTTCTTTAGAATTATTATCCGTACTTTTATCGGCTTTCTCATCTGAACGATAAAAATATACTACAAGTTCGGACTTCAACTTTTTAACAACCCAGCTCCGAATTTTTTTATAATTTTACTATAAGTTTTGCAACTACACAACCTTTGCAATATACGTTTTATACTGTTTTCTCAAATATCGGTATTGCCCCAAATTTTCCTTCCAGATACTGCTTATCAAACTTTGCATCCTTGCGCACCGATTCTCCTTTTTCATTCTTAAATTCTACCAGAGAATACAGTTTTGTGTTCTGAGCTTTCCCTTTCGCCACAAACCAGATTTCATCTCTGCGGAATACGTCACTGTTCATTGTGGAAAGGTCGTGTGAGGTAAAAATAAGCTGCGCACCATTTCGATTAATGCTCATGTCATTAAACATCATAATGATGTGGCGTAGTAGCAACGGATGGATTTTTGCATCCAATTCGTCAATCACAAGCGTATTCCCTCTGCGCAGGCTCGCCGCAATCAACGGCAGCAATCCAAATATTTTCTGTGTGCCGCTAGACTCATCCGTCAAATTCAGTTCCGCTTCATAGCCCTCCGCCGAATGCCTGGTATAAACTTCAATCGTATCATTGTCCTTCTCTTCTATCCGAAAATCAACAATATCCAAATCCATTTCCTTAATCATATCAAGCATCAGTTTCTTTGCATTTTCTAATCCTGCCACCGCCATTCGAAGCTCCTGAATCGGATTTCCATAGTTCAGGAAATAAATGCCCTGATCAAACCAATTCAGGACATCATTCACTATTTCATTCTTCCGATATGTGATTCCAAGATAAGACAAGAGCGGCAATGTCTTTGACAGCTCATCGCTTACCTGCAGTCTCGCAAAAGCGCCTTTTAAAATCATTCCCTGTTCATCCCGTTTAAACAGTGCAGACTTTCTCCCCGTTTCCCTTTTGATTCGATCCAGACTCTCATAGACCACCGTATCTTTTCTCACATGCAAAATATATCTGTATTCTGCCTGCTCCGTGCGGAAGAAGATTTCAAACTCTGTCGGGTTTTCTCTGCTGTCCTCTGAAAAGGCAAACGGTTCGATCACAAATTTAGAAGGAGACAGCGTTCGCTCGCCCTTATCCTCCGCGACATAAAGAGGCCGCATCACCTTCGCTGCCACTGAAAATAAAGCCTCCAATACATTCGACTTACCACCGCCATTCGGCCCATAGATTGCCGAAACCGGTAGGAAAATCTCACCATCTCTGTCCCTGATCACCCGATCCTCATGCTCTGAAATGGCCGCCGCCTGCATGTCAAAAGTAACCTCATCTCTTATACTTTTAAAATTCTTAACCGTGAATTGGCATAACATGTCGTTTCTCCTCCGGCTTTGTATTTTTGTTTCTTACTCCTTATTATATCTCCGTTTTTATATTTGTAAACCTATATTTGAGATTTTTTCTCATATTTTTATTTAGATTTTTTCAGCAATGAAAAGTATATGCACAAATAATCTCAAATAAAAAGCGCCATGCAATCATACACAACACCCATCATCATCCTTTTTTTTAATTCTCTAAATTCTAACCTTTTTCGTTTTTAATTGTGGCGGCGCGATTTTTTAAGCAGTTTCCCCAAAAAACAGACTCCCAAAAATATGAAACCCATACTTTAGGAGTCTGTCTTGCAAAATAGTCATCTTGATTTGATCCAAAGCAAAAAACTATTAGCCAATTTCTTTAAATTCCATTTCCTCTACATCCTTTTTTCTCACTGTTTCAAAATCTATCTTTCCGTTTGCGGTATATGGTAATTCTTCATGAAATTCAAAGTACCTCGGCAGAACTTCTTTTCCAATGTTTTCTTCGACACTTTTCTTAATTTGGCTAACCGCTTCCGTTTGCGATTTTTTATCATCATGCTCCAAGACAATATGTACTTTTGGTACCTCCCGCAATTCTTTATCCGGAACATTTACAACAACACATTTCTTTATATTGGGAAGTGCATTAATTAATTCTTCCATCGCAGGTGGGTAAACGTTGTTCAATCCACAAACAAACAATCGTTTCCTTCTTCCTGTCAATTCAATATCGCCATTTTCATCAATACGAGCCAAATCCCCCGTAGCAAACCATCGTACTCCACTCTCATCTACTTTTATGACCTTTTCCTCTTCCTCTTTACAATTATAATATCCCATCATAAGAGAAGGGGTTGTAATATATAATTCTCCGATTTCATTGTAAGATAATTCCGCTCCTGTTTCTGTTGAAACTATCTTTGCATTATCAAAAATATGCAATCTGCCTACTGTTCCTGTTTTGCTACGCTTTCCATGTTTTAAAGTAACTGACCCTCCAAGTTCTGAGGCCCCATATCCGTTACACATTGTCTCCTGTGATCCTGCATATATCAGAATATCATCCAATAATTTTTCCTTTTTTAAAGGCAATTTTTCACCGCCAGACACTGGTGCTTTCATATTTGACAGAGAATTTGGTCTAATCTTTTCATTCCCGATTAGTGTCTCCCAGTGAACCGGTCCGCCAAACACCATTGTAGGATTAATCCTTATCAAATTATCTGCAAAGTTTTTAGGTGAAGAATCTATAAGTAAATATGTTTTGAGTCCAAGGCATAATGATAAATGTAAGGAAAAAATTCCATATATCATGAATTGTGGTAATATATCCATGAAAATATCCCCACGCGTCACTACATCTTTCATAATACATTTATGAGAATGAACCAATGCATTCAAAGCATCATTTGACAATTCGACTCCTTTATGTACCCCTGTTGTTCCCCCTGTGTAGGATATAATTGCCAGTTTATTTTGCTGATACATTGGAATACTATATTTTCTATTGTTCTTCCTGTAAAAACTCTCCCAGTTTTTATTTTTATCCAAAGGCACGCTTCGATCGACTATCTTTGACAATTTGTATATAGTTTTTGCATTTTTCTTTGAAAGTGCATTGAGTGTCGGAACAAAGATATAGTTTCTCAGTCCCACTTTCTTGTTTGCTTTTTTGAAACTTTTATAACACTCATATATACCAATGAACAGCTTAACATCCAGCTCTAGCAAATCTCGTTCCAATGCTTTTGGTGTCATCCTCGGATCAATCAAGCATGAAACTGCTCCTAATTTATTTAGAGCATAAATTGTATAGACTGACTCAGGGATATTTGCAAAACATAAAGCTACTTTATCATTCTCTGTTATTCCCAACTCAGCCAAATTGCCAGCTACCCTCTCAATATTATCAAAAAACTCTCGAAACGTAATTGTTTCACGGCAATTAACTGCATCAAATACAATTGCTGTGTCAGACAGATACATCTTGTTTTGCTCGTATAAATATCCATACATCGTATTTTGAGGTAATTCTTCCAATAAGGCTTCTTCTGAATAAAACTTCAAATGTGGTTTATCAAGATTAGGCTTTCCTGACAGTGTTCCCATCTCTTTACCTAACAAAATATTTCTCAAATAAACATTATGTTCTATTTCCTCTCTTCGCATACATATCCCCCATTCTAATTTCTCACATTGAATATTACCACTTTGCATTTAGAAATATACTACCATATACATTTCATTTGAGCAATATTCTTATTACATTTGAACTCTATTTTCTTATTCTTTTGAGCAATATAATACATACAGATGGAGGTTCTCTATGGATGTGATAAAAAGAATCGATAAATTAATGAAAGAACGTCACTGGTCCGATTACAAACTAGCTGCTGAGTCTGGTCTGTCTTCTTCTACGATTGCCAATATTCACCGGCGCAATACGATTCCGTCCATTTCCACTTTAGAGGCAATATGCTCTGCTTTTGGACTTACTCTTTCACAGTTTTTTACAGATGATAATCAGACTGTTCAATTGAGCAAAGAACAGAAGGATTTATTTGATCGTTGGATTACATTGACAGAAAAGCAAAAACAAATTATTTATGATTTGATCAAAGAAATGAAGTGAATACCCGTATTTTGAGAGCATACTGCTTCTAATCCTTTTTCATTTTCTTCACCTTCCCATCCACAAAGGTAGTGTCAAATCCTACCTGTTTTTTTTGTTCCAAAACTTAATAAAAACCTCGGTCTTAAGGGAAATCTGCAATAAAAAGAGCATTGACCTCCCTTTTCTGGTATAATGTCCTCGACCAAAATTCCATCAACCGAAAGGAGCCAATGCTCATGGACATTATACCGTATCTTCTTGCCTACTACAATAGATTTATGGTTAATACCCCTTACA
>CANQVH010000077.1 GCA_947627245.1 uncultured Lachnospiraceae bacterium
ATTCCCTTCGGGAATCTCCACCTTACCCTTGACATGGCTCTGGGGTGGAGTGTTACCAATCATTGACGCTTATACAACAGATAAAAGAGGGAATTTAGCAGAGTGTTGCAATCGTTCACGACTTCCTGTATAATAGGGCGAATCGGGAGAATCCCTGTATGAAAAATAATCCCGCCAGCTCTGAAAACAACATATTTGTTACAAAAAGAAAGCGTGCAAGCCCACGGCCTCAGCCATGCGGAGCACGTCAAAAACAAATAGGAGGTTGGAACCATGCGGAAGATATCTGCAATGTACCAATGGTCTGGGGGAACAGACGCAAAACACTCATGCAGCGAGTGTAAAAACTGTATTTCTGTGCAGCGTGGAAAACGTGAAGTGCGGAAATGTGTTTCATACGGGAATACGGAAGACCCGTATACCGACTGGAACCCGGCATATACCGCTTGCAAGGCGTTTGACAAAAAGCCGCCAAAGAAACCGATTCTGTTTACTGGAGGGGAAGACGAAAAGCCTGCAGCAAAGGCTGCCCCGGAGGTGACGGAAAAGAAGACCGAGAAACCGCAGAAAGCGAAAGAGCCGGAAAAAGCAAAGAAGCCTGCCGCAAAGAGGGATACAGAAAAGACACAGAGAGGAAGACAGAAAACGACACTGGAAAGGAAACAGGGGAAACCACAGAAATCTCATACAAAGAAAAGCGTGGCTGACAAGGAACCGAAGGCCGTGCAGATGTCGATTTTCGATTTCATTACGGCCGGTTGACAGAAAAAAGTTAAGATGCATATAACAATCGAAGAAGTATAAGCGCTGATATGCTCCCTTCCCGGCAAACAAGCTTTTATTATTTCACTTGTCTGCCTGAAAGGGAGCATATCAAAAGGGAAAAGATCGGGAAACCGGTCTTTTTTCTTATCTATGATAGCATCATAACATTTTTCCTTATTTTTTATCCAGGATGACATATTAAGGATGAACTGTATTTGTGAAAAATTGGAGCTTAAACGAATACGGAACAATTAAATTCTAAAGGAGGAACATTTTATGAAACGGATTGTTGTCATTATAGACGAGGGGATTGTATCCAAAGTGTATTCTGAAGATCCGGATGTCAAGGTAGAAGTCATTGATATAGATAACGATAAAATCGGATACGACGAGGCACATGCAATCTACGAAGAGCTGAACAAAGACACGAAGCTGGAAACTGTCGATTATGACGTGACAGTTCCGGGAGAGGAGGATGAGGAACAGTGATCAAAACAAGGTTCATGACCGACCATCTGGAAGTCGAAACGAACGCGGGGACTTTCATTGCCGATATCGAGACTGTGGAAAAGACCGGACATAACAGTATCTATCTGTCTTTTCGACCGAAGGGATTCAAACAGGCAGTGGATATTGCAGCAATCCGGGACATGCCTGTGGATGGTGATCCGGAAGGCATTGAGATGCTGCTGTTTGGTAACCTCGCAAGAGAGGACGAGACTGCAAAGGTTATCCTTACGAAAGAGGAGATCCAGGATCAGATGCTGGAAGGAGGATATGATGAACAGAAATGAATTCTTTGAATATATCCTCGATAATTACCTGATCAATGGCGATGCGGCACGCATGCTCGACAATATCCTCAAGTTTGTTGAAAACAACTATCCGGACGAGAATGATCAGTACCGCGTGCTGTGTGAGCTGCTTGATGGGACTATCGGGTTGTCTGACAGGGAAATCCGAAAAGCTGCTTTTTGAAAATAAGAAAGAGAGGAAAAACTATGAAGTATCAGAACATTACAAAAGACGACCTCCGCAACGGTGACGGCATCCGTGTCGTCCTGTGGGTATCCGGCTGCGGGCACCACTGCGAAGGCTGTCAGAACCCGATCACATGGGATCCGGAAGACGGGCTCACGTTTACGGACGCTGAGAAGAACGAGCTGTTCGCCGAACTCGAAAAGGATTATGTCAGTGGCATCACCTTCTCCGGCGGAGACCCGCTCTATCCGGACAACGAGCCGGTGATCCTTGAACTTTCAAAGGAGATCAAGGAGCGTTTCCCGGATAAGACCATATGGCTTTATACCGGGTATGAATGGAGCTATCTCAGTAAAGTAATGCCGTCCATACTGGAATACATTGATATCCTTGTGGATGGCAGGTACGTGCAGGCACTCCGCGACACGCAGCTTCATTGGCGCGGGAGCTCGAACCAGCATGTGATCGATGTCCAGAAGTCGCTGGAAACGGGCGAGATGGTCCTGCACTGCGATGACGGCCCTGACGTGGTCCAGACCGACAAGTGTCCGTCCTGCGGATGCTAAGAGAGGAGGAACCTTTATGAAAGCTACTAACATCGTCTGGGATACAGACGGGGAAACTGTGGATCTGCCAACGGAGATCGACATTCCGGAAGAGGTGGAACAGGAAGGCGAAGATGCTGTTAGTGATTACATCTCAGACCTCACCGGATTCTGCCATAAGGGATTCGCACTTTCTGATTAAGGCTATTCCAAAAAACATACGGGCTCAGTTTTACTGGGCCCCTTCGTCTCATAAAGGGAGAAACTATGAGTAACAAGAGTATAAAAGGCAGTTGTGTACTGTATCCTAAACAGACACGGATTTTCTCATAAGGAGGAACTATGTTCAACCTATTAAATAAGACAGATAGAAACCAATTTACCAAAGATGATATTGCGGCGATGCTACGAATGGATCCGGAAGCCTTTGCTACTTTTGAAAAGGAATACGCCAGACAGGGTATCAGTGTTGACGATATGGTCAAAATGGACGCGAAAAATGCAGCGTCCCAAAAGGAAGGCATTGACCTATCAGGTCCTGAAAACCTGGATGGGATGATCAGCCGGGTAGTGGCAGAGCTCCTGGCGGACACGCAGCGCTGGACGTATGACGGGAACGTGGTTACCGCATGGCACACGGTTATAGATCCGGACACGTATGCAACGGTAAAGCCGTTGACAAAGGATGAGGTCATGTCCATACCGCCGGAATACCGTCCGATGCTTACCGGTACGCTTTCGTGCCGTGATACCGGGGGTGAGCCTTCCTGCTATGCAGTGCTGGAAATGTACAAGGGATATATGCAGGAAACCAATCCCCGGAAACGGAATACCCTGTATGGCATGTTCCGGCAGGGCCTTGATATCCTTGACCTTGACCCCGTGCTGTATGAGATGCTAGGCATGAACCGGAACTCCATGGGATACTGGCTGCCGAGGATCATAAGGCCAGTCCTGGACCACGGGTTCTTCAGGATCCCAAAGACGACGGTCATCAAGGTGCCGCTGCCACTGCTACAGCTGTCCAGGATTGAGTACGGGCTGCTGAACCGGGTGACACTGGATATCGTGGACAAGTTCTGCTGCGAGGCGTTCCAGCTGGAGCAGGACAAGGAGTACTTCATCAAGACGGGTACGTTTTCGTCCAAGTACGATTTCCGTAACGCGCACGTGAAGGGAGCAAAGGAAGTGCGCGAGCTTGGGGAATACCTGGTGTTTATCCAGAACCAGGCATGCATGATGTCCGGGCCCCTTGCACAGCCGTCCATATACGGGGTGTCAACTACGAACGAGTTTGTGGTTAGGGAATTTATTCCGGCTGGCGATGTGCCGTGTATCTACCACGGGCTGCCGCTGCGTCCGGAGTACAGGCTGTTTGTCGATTTCGATCATAAGGACGTCATCGGGAGGAGTCCGTACTGGGAGCCGGGGATGATGAAAAAACGGTTCGGGAAAGGTCCTGATGCGGATGACCCGGACAACGTCCATGACTACATTACGTTTTCCATGCAGGAAAAGGATCTTTCCAAAGCTTATGATGAAAATATCGGGAAAGTGGAAAAAGCCGTCACTGAGTTCATACAGGACGTGAACCTGCAGGGGCAGTGGTCCCTGGATATCATGCAGAACGGTGAAGATTTCTATATCATCGACATGGCGCTTGCCCAGAATTCAGCACTCTATTCCTGTGTCCCGGACCACCTGAAGGTTCCGTTGGAAGAGGAATGGTTTCCGAAATTGTGAAAAAACACAAGGGAAGAACAAAGGCGGGTAACTTGAAAAAGTAAATTCCAGTGCAAAAGTAAATTCCACTTGAACAAAATCGCTGCGCCACAGCCTGGGCAGGCTATCGCGCAGCGATTTTGTTCAATTAGGATTTATATAGCTGATTTAGAAAAATTATTCTTTATCAGAGAAATAAACAACGCTTTCAGCCTGGCATCCCAGTATCCGGCATAGCCGTTCCATCGTATTCATGGTTATGGATTTATTTCGCTTGAGGTTTGTGATAGTATACGGACTTATATGATATTTATTGATAAGGGCATATGTTGAAATGTTTTTCTCTTTCATCGTTTTCCAAAGTGGATCATAGGATATCACAGTCGCGCCCTCTTTTCTCGTTTGATATGATTATCACCCAAAAGTATAGGCTTGACCATTAACAAAGTTTTGTCTATAATTTTATTTAAAAGGACGGGGTGGATATGGGAGAGAAACTACGCATTTATATGTTTGACATGTTGCTTGGGATTGCGGTAAAAAAAGGTTATACCGGGATGTTCCAGAAGGTATTTGAAATATTTCCAAAAACAGCTTCTTTATACAAAAAGGAGATTGAACGATATGATAAAAATGTACCATGCTTATCTGATATGGAAACTGAGAAATTATGGAATAAAATATGCAGCAGGATCGAAAAAATGGAAGACGCCAAAAGCTGAAGCAGTTTTCCAATGGAAGCCTGTTGCTGACTATTCGTCAATAACCCATGGCAAAATCACGGTGTCCTTGCCACTATCACGAAGCATTCTAATGGATGCTTCTTTTTTTATATGGTCCGGGACATAAAACTACATATTAGAGATGGAATTAAATGCAGAAAGAAAGGAGAGGTAAAATGAAAAAGATCAAGATTCAATACTTAGATGCCACAATCAAACATCTTGAGTTTATCGAAGGAAAATCTGACTGGATCGACCTTCGTTCAGCAGAGGATGTTGAACTCAGAAAGGGAGAGTTCAAACTCATTCCGCTTGGAGTAGCAATGCATCTCCCGAAGGGATATGAAGCGCATATCGTGCCCAGAAGCTCGACCTACAAGAACTTCGGGATCATCCAGACAAACCACATGGGCATTATCGACGAAACATACGCCGGCCCGAACGACTGGTGGTATATGTCCGCCTACGCGCTGCGTGATACAGTGATCCACAAGCATGACCGTATCTGCCAGTTCAGGATCATGAAACACCAGCCGGAGATCATGTTTGAGGAAGGGATACTGGAAGCTCCGGACCGTGGCGGTATCGGAAGCACCGGTAAAAACTAAAAGAAAGGAGTATTATTTTGAAGAAATTAAGCTTTGCAGTTAAATGTTCTGCAGTCTATTTCACCAGTCTGATGGTGCCGGATGAAGTTTCGCAGGAAGATGCGGCCCAGTATGCCAAAGACAACCTGCATCTTGCACCGATTACGGAGCTGTATTATGCATCACCTGAAGGAGATGATTCTCCTGAAGCAGAAAATACGGATGTGGTAATCGAAGATAGCTGCAAACTGGAAGGCCCGTTCACAATTCAGGATGTTGTAAAGGAAATATTTCTGAAAGAGGGTCTGAAAGTCATACCGGTGGATGTCGATGCAAATGACATTTCCCAGAAAGGCCTGATCGTGATAAGAGGGGAGGACAGCCCCGTTATCATTTACGATGAGAAAGAGCTTAGCTGGGGCATCATGGATTCCATCATGAATGCCTACCGCACTGATGCCGGTGCGGTCACCCATCTCTCTGTCAACTTCCAGGAAAGCAAATGGCATGTTTATGGAAACAGCATTGTATGCGTCCAGAAAAAGAGCGAAGAGGACATCGTGAAAAAGGAATTCCTTAACCTTGAGGCGTATGTCCGTTACGTCTTCCCCGAGCAGTTTGGATGTAGGACGGTAAGTCTTAAGGTAACGCCGGATATCATGGATGCGCTTGGCGCTGAGGAAGAGGAGCTTTGGAAATGGGCAAGGGAAAATACGGAGCTGAGCCTTGGCTTTGTAGACGCAAAAAGAATTTTTGGGTTTGGCAGGGGCCTCAACGGAGGATCTGAGGATAAGCCCAAGATTCCATTGTATGTCGTGTCCAGGCATCCGTCACCCTTTGGTGCATCCGCGCTCCTGTTCCCGAACCTGTTCAAAAAGTTCTGTGAGCAGAATGGCTGGAGCGGGTGCAAGATATTCCCATCCAGTACATATGAGCTCATGGTTGTTCCGGATCTTGACGTAGAAGTCGGGGCCTGCCGTGAACTGGTTGCCAGGATCAACGAGGAAGACGTCCTGCCGGAGCTCCGCCTTGAGACTGCTGTTTACATCTATTCGATGGATACGAATACTATCACTATTTTATAAGGAGGAGCGAGGATATATTAGGGAAAAAGTCAGTGTAGAGATAATCGAAGGAAATAAGGAACTATCAAGAATAATCTTTTTCAGGAAGGATCCCGGCTTCGGCCGGGATTTTTTTTTGTGTCCGGAGGCTGGATTACATATTTTATATGAGCAAATATACCGAAAGAAAGGAGAAAAACGGAATGGAACAATTCAGGGAATTTGTCTGCAGGGATCCTGTCTCAAAAGAGCAGGAAGTCTCATCAGAAGAACTCCTCATGCGTGTCCTGCTAATACGCATGAAACAGGGATTCAGTGTCGGATGGTTTGATAAGTCAGGCATCTGGCAGATTGCTGCTTTCCCTGACAAAGATACAGCTGCAGACTTCTGCTCGGAAAAAGGGATCAAGCTTCTGACATATGGGATCTACGGCGACCGGTACTATACCACTCCAGGGGTGATTGACGGCGTGCGTGTGAATATGACCTATATGTCAAGCGCGATCCGGTCTCTGAAGGAGGGGCACGCCGTCGGCGACCTTGCGGAACGATACAACCTTCTGATGGATACCGGCGGAGACTACCGGAGATTTTACAAACTCTGCAGGATGGAATTCTCAAACCCGTATGATGGCTACGATATCGAGCCATCCAAGGAATCAAAGGAAACTGTCGTCAAAGTCAATACGCCTTCCATCGAAAGGTATACGGGCAATTTCGACAGGAATACGTTTGACCTTGTACGGATCCGTCTTGGATTAAGCGCATTCCTGAACAAACAGGAACAGTCCAGCTTTGCAAAGGCGCACTTAAAAGAGCTTGAATCGATTGCAAAAGCAAGGATCCAGGAAAGCAAAAGATACCAGAAATTTGGTGTACCGCCTGAGTTTTTAAAACTCGATAAGGCGTGCATCACGAACCAGGGAGAAGTCGAGCTTGTTTTCGTGCTCCCGGATATTATATAAGGAGGAGATTATTTATGGCAGACTGTATCAGCAGAGTAAGAACTAATTATTTCGGCGTGTCCGACATGGATGAATTCCGAGAAAAACTGAAGATATTTGGGATCGTTCCTGTCGAGGAAAACGCATATGGGCACAGGATCAGTTTTATTAATGATAACGATCCTGCAAAGGTGGGGATCGCACTTGACTGCTCATATGGCGATCTGGCAGACACCGACGATGAGGATGGTTATGGGCTCACGTTGGCAGACCTGATCCAAGACCATATCCTGAATGGGGACGCCTGTATCATTACTGAAGTTGGATATGAAAAGAGCAGGTACGTATATGGGGTGGCAAAGGTCATCACTGCAAAAGAAAAAAGAACTGTTGATATCGACGTGTTCAGCAAGGCTGCTGCCAGGGAACTTTTGGGTAACCCGGACTGGGATACCCAGATGGACTATTGAAGGGGGATCTATATGAATACAAAACTGTATTACCTTTACAGGGACGCCAGCAACTATAAGACCCAGAACATGGCGGTCCTGGAAGGTGAGATGACAAGCGAGGTCTTTGATCGGCTTCTTGCCTGCTGCGATACCGACAACACGTTTATCCCGCAGAATGTCGGACTTGACCTGATCAGAGACTGGGAATATGACCCGCAGGAGGACCATCCGTGGTGCGAGCTTGAGTCTTTCGAACTCTGCAGCGAGAGCGCATCGAGCGGGCTTACCGTACAGGAACTGCTGGATTCATTCGAGCAGAGACGAAATAACTGGGACGATGTTACCCCTGCACTCATGGAGGGATTCTGATACAAGGAGAAACACTTATGGAAACTAAAAACGAAACTTTGGTAAAGCTTTTTACAGAAGCAGGGATCGACTGGGCATATTCTTTCCGGAAGGAGTGTGAAAGAGATTTCAACGGGCGCCATATCCCGGAAAGGAATTTTGTCGAGTTTGATACAAGTTCACCCGCCGGGGAAGACTTCCTGATGGATATCTATTTTGATCTGGAGAATCCGGTAGGTTCCTTCATAGAGAACATGAAAGAATACTACCATAGTTTCGATCCGGAAGAGCATGCTGAACAGTTGATCGAAAGACGTGGTAAGAATGGCGTCCCGGATTCCATACAGGAATTGATCGATGACGCGCATGCGATCGATGGCATGATCAGGGACCTGATCTTCGCCTTGGCACCGAAGGAAGAAGAGGCAGTTACAGAAGGAAGAACCATTTCAATGGACGAACTCGCCGAGATCCTTGATGCACGCGATACGCTTTGTGCTTATTGCGAGAACAATGCGTGCGAGAGATGTATCGTTACCATGCTGGTTAACGACGCATACAACGAGTGTCTGGACGGAAATGAGGACGAGTGATTCTGTTAGAAAAGGCATCGGTTTCCGGTGCCTTTTTTCTGTATGGAAATTGTCCAAAGCGGCAGGATCATGATTGAAGCCACGGGTGTCCTTGCCACTATCATGAGAGGAAGGAAGGCTAACTTCCTTTTTTTATTGTATAAAGCATAAAACAAATATGATAAAATGGCAACTTAAAAGTTGGCAAATAATGGATTACAATTTTGCGCTGTTAATACATCGAAATGACATATTGTTGATGATTATATTTGTGAAGAAATCCTTTATTACCCTGAAGGGGTTCAGCTTATGGATTTTGTAAGACAGAAGATCCATGGATTACAATCGGAGATCGAACTTCAGATAACAGGTTCAGGGCCTAACTGGATCAAAACTGCAGATGGAGACAACGCCATGCATCTTTGGCAGGTCCTGTCTCCCTGTGGCTGTTGTAACAAACATTATCACGGGAGGTATTTGTATGGATAATAAGAAGGGAAAAACTGTTTCTGAGTTATTTTATGGTAAGATTCTAAGGAACAGTACCAGTACACATAACACAAAATCGCAAAAAGGGCAAAATAGAAACCCTGTCCATAAAAGGCATTAGTCCATTCCAGAAAGCATCCGCAAGGGTGCTTTCCTGTTTGACAAAAAAATTTGTCAAATCAGTGTATAGTATGGTATTATACAAATATATATGCCGTCAGGAGAACAATCCATGCCATCAGAAAAGAACAACAAGCTGAGTCCAGAAATAATGGAAATGTACAAAAGTGGCGACCCTGTACAAAAAAAGAACGCTATAGGGCAGGCTGTTAACCAATATGACCTTTATGTCAAGGATCTGATCCATACCTATTATCATTCTTTTGCAGAGCATTATTTTGATGACTTGTATCAGTTTGGGATTATAGGGTTGATTGAGTCCTTGGATAATTATGACGGGAAACATGCATTTACAACGCATTGCTCAAGGTATGTGCGCCACGAGATCAGCTTGTTTGTATGCTCACTTCAAGGAAACCGTTCTGTTTATTATGCGTGTCATCAGAAGATGGTCAGGCTGGCAATGCAGGAACTTGATGAAAAAAACGAGAAATGCGATTTGGACAAACTTGTAAAAATGACCGGTATGTCTGAAAAGATTGTCAGGAAGGAGGTCGATACATTAAATTTTTCCAATTATGTTTACCTTGACAGCCTTTCTCAAGACTGTATTGAAGCAGCGCAGGTTGATATCGAGCAGAGTACAATCAACAAAATAATACTTGAAAAGCTAAAAGAAGAAATAAAGAAGCTTGACGAAAATGACATGCATCTCCTCCGCCGTATCCTATTTCGCAAAGAAACCGAACGCAATAGAAATGTTTCCAGATATCTTGAAAAAAAAGCAATGAATGACCTGCTAGATCGGTTAAGGAAAAATATCGGGTTAAAATAAGTTAATGGGCAGGAATTCCCGGGCATCCACTGGAAGTCGCAGAAAAAAACACAGAAGCAGTATCAGGCACCCATCCGGGTGCTTTTTCATATTCCGGAAACAGCAGATGACATATTAGGGATGAAGCTTAGATTTTGATAAAAGGCTGCCGCACACTCGTGACTTCAGTCGTGAGTTAGGCAGCCTTGCGTTTTTTAGAACATACATTCCATATGTCGTTCAATATTTTGAGGATTTACATATTTTTACTATCATTTTCCAAAAACATATGTTATAATAAATACAAAGAAACAGCAGGAGGAACACGATGAAGGTCACTTACGGAAGGGGTTATGTTTACGCCCTTGAATACCATATTGTCTGGTGTGTCAAATACCGCAGGAAAGTCCTTACGCCGGAGGTGGAACATACACTGTTCTCCGTGCTTGCCGACGTTTCAGCCGTGAATGGGTTCCAGATACTGGAAGCCAACACGGACATGGACCATATCCACCTCCTTGTATCCACCTCACCGCAGGTGTATATCCCCGACATCATAAAAGCCATGAAAGGCACCACCGGACGGCACATTCTGCGGGACCATCCGGAGGTCAGGGAAAAGCTGTGGGACGGACACCTGTGGAACCCGTCCTACTTCATCGCGACCGTCTCGGACCAGACGGAACAGCAGATAAGGGACTATATCCAGTCCCAGAAAGAGAGGTAACGTCATGCCGGTATCCGTCACGCGCCAGGAGGACGGGACGTTCGTCTTCCACGGGCGTTCAAACAACATCACGGAGGACAAGGGGAATGCCCTCCGACCATACGGGAAGCAGCTCCACAACTACGGGCTCGTGGTCCGGCTCCTGCCGGACAGTGCCCAGGCGTCTGCCCTGAACCAGCAGATCGGGAACGCCAGGTTCATGGCGAACCGTTACCTGAATGAAAGGGATGAATGTTTCCATAAGGAGCACCGCATACTTTCCGTGGCGGAGTTCAAGGGTAAGCGGTTCCCGGAGCTGAAGGCGGAGTTCCCGTTCCTGCTCCTCTCGGACAAGTTTGGGCTTGAGGCTGCCGTCGAGCACATGGACAAGGCGTTCAGCCGCTTTTACAAAAAGGAGTCCGGGTTCCCAAAGTTCGCATCCAAACGCGGCAAAAAGGGCAGCCGCTATACGACGAAGCAGACAGGCGGGAACCTTGCCTTTGAGGAGAAGGGCGGGCTGCCGTACCTGAAGCTCCCTAAAGTGGGCCTTGTGCGGTTTGTTCTCCCGAAGGGGACGTCACTCCCACTGCTGTGCCCAAAAGGGACACGGATACTGAAAGCGGTCATCTCACGCACGGCCTCCGGCACCTACGAGGCGTCCCTCGGCATGGAGACGGTCATCGACCGGGTCGTCCCGGTGGATGTACTGTCCGCCCGCGACGTCATCGGCATGGACCTCGGCCTCCACGACTACTGCACGCTCAGCGATGGGGATGGCACCTGCAAGGTGGAAAACCCGCGGTGGATCCGGCTGCACGGGAGGCGGCTCCGCCGTTTCCAGAAGGCGCTGTCCCGTAAGGAATACGACCGTAAGACCCACACGGGTTCCAAAAATTGGGAGAAGGCGAGGCTGCGGGTTGCGAGGGAGCAGCGCAAGACTGCCTGCCAGCGGAAGGACTTCCAGCATAAGCTCTCCCGTGCTCTCACGGACAGATGCAGCGCTGTCGTCTGCGAGGACCTGAACATAAAGGGCATCATGAAGAACCGGCACCTCTCGAAGCCCACGGCCTCTGTGGGCTGGTACGGGTTCCTGTCAAAGCTGGAGTACAAGCTCAAGAAAGAAGGGAAACACCTCATACGGGTGTCGCGGTGGTTCCCGTCCTCCCAGACCTGCCACGCCTGCGGATATAAAAACCGGGAGGTGAAGGACCTTGGCATCCGGGAATGGGACTGCCCGTCCTGCGGCGTGCACAACGACCGTGACGGGAACGCGGCGGAGACGCTCCGCCTGGAGGGTCTCCGCCTGCTTGGGGAGGCCGGGGTACGTATCCAGGAAGCGGCATGACCGTACATATGATAATGACAAGGCAGGAATTTATAAATACATGCAGCACGCAAACCACACAGACCCGGGCAGGCAGCCCGGGAAGCAGCACGCAAACCATGACGCCCGGCATGGGCCGGAGGTAGCACTGTAAACCAGCACGATGGTACCTTGGGGAACCATGGGAGCCGCGGGGAGGATCCGCAGAAGCCTGCACGGCACAAAGTGCCGACCGTACGACAAGGGGAGTACGGAGAGCCGCGTAAGACGCTGCCCGAAAAGCAGTGCTGTGGCATAGGAAGCAGGAAAGCCCGTATCAGGGAGAGCCATAATCCGGCAGAAGGAAAAGATCCGCGTAAACAGGCCCTTTCCAGGCGCATAAAAGGTTTTTCTTTTTCAGGAAGCTCGTGACTTCAGTCATGAGTAGTTCACATCCGTGGGCTGCCGCGTCCGAACTGTGTACCCGACACGGCAAAGATCGTGCCGGTATCAGTCCCGGATAGCCTCATGGCGCCGGAAGCAAAGGCTTCAGAGAAGATGATCCTGCTCCGGGATGATGACGGTATCATGGAGATGATCCATGTTAAAAACTATGACAGACACTTTGATGCCCGCCTCAGGGACGTTGTCGATGAGTGGAGGGCCACGGATAGTGAATTCCACTCGGAAGTCATCGACGGATTAAAGGCATGGTACGAGATAGAAATTGTAAGATATGAAGAATATTACGTGTGAACTACTCGGACATTGAATGACCGGACATCTTGTAACTGAATGGCAAAATCAAAAACCACTGCAGACAGGATGCCCTTCCATTCCAAGCCAATCCCTTGGAAATCTACCTGCCAGATCGGGACTGGGGCATTCAACTGCATACCCGAGGATCCGGAAAAATAAGAATCCATATACAGCAAAAAGGCCTCGGAAGGCCTTTTTGTTATTTTTCCCCACAAAAAACCGTTACCGGTCATGCTGGATGACATATTAAACCTGAAACCAATTCATGACAGCAGGAGAAAAAAGAAAGGAGAAAACTATGAAATTTTATTACACATTTGGAACCAATGAAAAACAGCCGTATTGCGGAGGCTGGGTAGAAGTCATTGCAAACTCAATAGCACTGGCAGACAAGGTGTACAGTGAGAAATTCCCAGACATTAGACCAGGTGTCCTCAATTGTGCCGGTAGATATACGGAACAGGAGTTTCAGAAGACAGGGTTTAAGGAAAAAGGGAACCTGGGCGCTTTTTGTCATTGTACGATCGATGCATCAAAGCTGCAGCCCTACACACCTCCTGTAGAAGAAGATGATGTTGCGGAGTTTATCGGACATTGCATTGATATCTTTGAGAATTTCCTCGATGAGAAAGGCATCGAGATCGATAACCCGGAAAAAGAGGAATCCGAATCCCCGGCGATCATCTACGGGACGGATTACGGAATCCTGTCGGATGAACTGAGAGAGGTATTCTCGACATGGGGAGTCATTAGCAAGGAGGGATCAGTATGCTGATGAAACCAAGATATGGATGGACAGAAGTTGTCATAGCCGGATGGAAGATTGGTACGGCGAGTTATGTGGATGACGTACCGAACCTTGTCCTAGACGCATTCACCAGTTGGTTTGCTGCCGCTGAGAGTGGAAGCTATGTCGGGTTCTGCCTGGAATTTGACGCGGAAGGATATCATTTCGGGATCATCGAGTTTGGCGGTGAACTGTATACCATTGACGACCAGTATCCCATTGAGGGCTATCCGGATCCCGGACATGCCCTCAATGTAAAAGAGCTCAAAGGGACACCGGGTATACTTCGGAGCCGTCTTTCGGAACTTGGACTGGAAGCGGTCAAGGATATCCGGGAGAATATCGATGACTGGAAGTTCTGGAACCCTGTCTGTGAGGGGGACGAGGTGACGGCCGAAAGATATAAAGCCGAATATCTGCGTAAATGCAGCATTCTTGAGGAACTCATTTTGCGAAATTGTTCGTCGTGAAACATGTGTTTAACAGAAATGCATGCATAAATACATGTGAAACGCATGCGAAATACATGTTTCACAGGAAACGGAGGAAACACTATGTGGAAATGGTATGTTTTAATGGCCGGGATACTGGCAGCATGCGGCTGGACCATATCCGGACATCTGCTTTTCGGACAGGGACCGCATATGGCTGCACTTGCAGGGATTGCCGTGTGCATGGTGGCATGCGGCGCATCGGCCTTCCTGCCGGTAGCTATACGGGCAGCGTTGTTTGCCCTGATTAGCGGGGCAGCGTTGTTCATATTGTTTGTCCGGCTTTCGGATACGGATATTATCGGCACAGGCACCCTGCTTGCAGCATATCTTTTATATGTAGCAGTGTTCCTATACAAAAAGAAAAGGATCTAAGCTATTATTCCCGAAAAAGGGGCCATGTTTATGGCTCCTTTTTCTGTTATGAATGCGAATTGTGTTATTGCATTAGCAAAATAGAAAAATGCAGCTATTATAGTCAGACATCTTGTATAAAAATACGATTTTATTCGACAAAATACGACATATTTAGGACAGGTACAGAAAAGAGGTGGATGGTATGTGGATCTAATTCCCATTGCAGGCATGCCGGGATTACATATTATAGACGGCATTGAATTTATAGACAGATGGAGTTTTGCTCCATCCGGAAAGGAGCGTTTTATGAAAGAAGCAAAGAAAAGGGTCATATATTCCAATTATGACGGGATGGACTTTGATGAGGCAAAGAGACTTGTTTTCGAAAGCTTGGCTGAAGTATACGGCTGGAAGTCAGAAGAGGATGTCCCGGACGATGAGGTATATGACTGCATAAAGGATGAAGATGCTTGCTGGTGGGATGATGAATCACGCAGGATGAACGATTTCTTTAGCAGCGGGCGTTTCCTCCTGAAAGGTACGATTGGACGCTGGGACGGGCCGGCTGAAGGCGGTTTCATATTCAGCACGTTCAAGGAAATGCACAAGGCGTGGGACTGGTGTGACTATATTGAGTTCTACGATGCAAACGGGCATTTCCGCATCAGGTGCTCCCACCATGACGGGACGAATTATTACGAAGTCAGGGAGCTTACGCCGGCGGGCATCGAATATGAGAGCAACCACGGATCCAGCATGCCTACAAGGCAGCTTCATGAGAAACTGTGGAACAGCTCCAAGTATACAAAGCTGCCGCACTACGCAAATAAAGTGCTCGGCTGCAAGAGGATTGAATATGAACCGGAACAGAAAAGCGCCTGATGGCGCTTTTTTGTGTTGGAAATGACTGGTAGCTGTTGTATAATATTCCAGAAAGTGGAAAACAGGGCTGCAATGCTCTGCAAGAGGAACTAGGTTGAAAGAAAAATCTAAAAAAAGTCAAAACAATACCAGAGCACCAGTAAACTGCTGCTCTCACAGGAAATTTCTATAGGCAGAGGGTATCAGGCTGTTACAGCAGGAGGGATGATTGTAAAGCCTCTCTTCTCTAACCGTTTGATTGCGTTTTT
>CANQVH010000078.1 GCA_947627245.1 uncultured Lachnospiraceae bacterium
AGTGGTCATAACGAGGCGGTCTTGAAAACCGTTTGTCCGAAAGGGCGCGTGGGTTCGAATCCCACCCTCTCCGCTGTTTGATTTACAGAGGAGATTTCCCTCTGGGATTCAACAAAATAATTTCACTGATTTAGGCGTATGGAGAAGTACCCAAGCGGCTGAAGGGGCTCCCCTGGAAAGGGAGTAGATCGTTAATAGCGGTGCGTGGGTTCAAATCCCACCTTCTCCGGTCAGAAAAGCACTCAGATATCCGTTCAGCGGAACCGAGTGCTTTTTCTTTTCCTGTCGTCATGCCTCTTCCGCGAAGAGCTCTGCCAGCTTCAAATCCTCCGGCGTCGTAATCTTGATATTCCGGTAATCGCCGCGCGTGAGCTTCACCTTCACGTCTGTCATCTGCTCCACCACCATCGCATCGTCCGTCACCGGCACCGTCTCTCCCCGGCCAAGCGCTTCCATCAGCTTGGCGTATGCCCGGCGGATCAGCGCTCCCTCGAACACCTGCGGCGTCTGGATCTGCCACAAGCGGGAGCGATCCGGCGTCTCCACACAGAAATCCTCCTCGTCACTCAGCTTGATCGTATCCTTGACCGGCATTCCCACCACACAGGCACGATTCGCGTACACGCTTTCCCGGGCACGTTCCAATATTTCCCCCGAAAGAAACGGGCGCGCGCCGTCATGAATATAGATATAGTCGCAGTTGCCGGCCGCCAGAATTCCCTGATAGACCGAGTGATAGCGCTCTCTTCCGCCCTCGACGACCTGCTTCACCTTCCGGAAACCGTATTTTTCCACGATCTCTTTTTGGCAGTATCCGATCTCCTCCGAGCCTGTCACCAGCACGATCTCATCAATGAACGGGCAGCGTTCAAACGCCGTGAGCGAATACCAGATCACCGGCTTTCCTTTTATGAGAAGATACTGCTTCGCAACGTCGCTGTTCATCCTGCTGCCGCGCCCTGCCGCGAGCACGATCGCCACACTTTTCATCTCTATCGCTCCCCCAGCTTCAGATTCGGCACCGCATTCAGATCCAGCCCGTGCCGAACGCCTTTGATGTACTCATAATAAGCCGCCGCCCCGATCATCGCCGCATTGTCCGTGCAGAGGATTGGTGACGGGCGATAGAAACGAACGCCGTTCTCGGTGCAGGCCTGCTCCATCGCGGCCCGCAGCGCTTGGTTGGACGCTACGCCTCCGGCGATCGCCAGCTTGTCGAGCCCGGATTCCCGAACGGCCGTCATCGCGTGCTCCACCAGCACGTCCGTGACCGACTTCTGAAACGATGCGGCCACGTCCGCCCGGACGACTGTCTCTCCCTTCATCTGACATCCGTTCAGATAATTCAGCACCGCCGACTTCAGACCGCTGAAGCTGAAGTCATAAGGAGAACCTTCGATCTTTCCCCTCGGAAACGCGATCGCGTCCGGATCGCCTTCTTTCGCCAGACGGTCGATCTTCGGTCCGCCCGGATAGCCGAGTCCGATCGCTCGCGCCACCTTGTCAAACGCTTCCCCTGCCGCGTCGTCTCTCGTACGCCCCAGAATCTCGTACTCGCCATAATCCTTCACGCGGACGAGATGCGTGTGGCCGCCGGAAACCACAAGGCAAATAAACGGCGGCGTCAGATCTTTATTTTCGATATAATTTGCCGAGATATGTCCCTCGATATGATGCACGCCCACAAGCGGCAGATTTTTCGCAAAGCTGATCGCTTTCGCCTCGGCAACGCCCACGAGCAGCGCGCCGACCAGCCCCGGTCCGTACGTCACGGCGACCGCATCCAGATCGTCCAAGGAAACCTTTGCCGTGACAAGCGCTTCTTCGATCACCTGATTGATCTTCTCAATGTGCTTGCGCGACGCGATCTCCGGAACAACTCCGCCGTACAGCTTATGCAGCTCGATCTGGGAGGAAATCACATTCGACAACACCTCCCTGCCGTTTTTCACGACAGCCGCCGCCGTCTCGTCGCAGGAGCTCTCGATCGCCAATATCAAAACATCCTTTTCGCTCATCTGTCCCTCCACTGTCTCACACTTCCTGTCTTTGTATCCCTGCAAGCGCCGCATGTGTTTCGATCCGGCCGCAGCCGAGGCTCCGGCCTATTCCTCCGCAAAATCCAGCTCCACGGATTTTCCGTCTTTCCCGGGCTCGGACGCCGGAAACAGCTTACGGACGCCGTCCATATACTCGTCCGGCCTTACCAGCGACGGGCTGTAATGCGTCAGCCACATTTGAGCCGGGTTCGCGCGCTTCGCAAGTCTTCCCGCTTCCTCGAACGTCATATGTTTGTGCTCGACCGCCTTCTGCGCCTTGTCCGCCTCGCCGTACATGCCCTCGCAGACAAACAGATCGGCTCCCGCCGCGTGTTCCGCAATGCTGTCGGTCGGCCGTGTATCCGTGCAGTAAGTCACCTTGATTCCTCTTCGCGCCGGACCGAGCACATCCTCGGGGCGATAGACCCTGCCGTCCGCCTCGATCACTTCTCCCTTTTGCAGACGACTCCAGAGCTTCATCGGGATGTCCGCCCTGCGCGCCCGCTCCACGTCGAACCTGCCCGCGCGGGCGATCTCCAGCGTATAGCCGTAGCAGAGCACGTTGTGATTCACACGGAACGCCGTGATCCGGTATCCGTTTTCCAAAAACGTCTGCTCCGCTCCCTGAATCTCCTTAAATACGATCGGAAACGGAAGCTCCGGCGCGATCACGCGCAGCGCGTTCACAACACGCTCCAATCCCTTCGGCCCGATCAGCACAAGCGGCTTTGTCCGCTCCGCGTTTCCCATCGTGAGCAGCAGACCCGGAAGCCCGCTGATATGATCTCCATGATAATGGGTGAAGCAGATCGTATCGATCGGTTTGAAGCTCCAGCCCTTTTCCTTTATCGCAACCTGCGTCCCCTCTCCGCAGTCGATCAGCAGGTTGCTCCCGTTGTACCGCGTCATCAAAGAAGTCAGATGACGATACGGCAGCGGCATCATCCCGCCGCAGCCCAAAAGACAAACGTCCAACATATCCGTTCCTCTTTCCTGAATATCTCTCGGATTCGCAGGCAGCACTTTGTCCCTCTTTGCCCGCGAAATGTTTTTATTCCATACTACCCGTCCACATGATCACGGCCGCTTCCGTCGGCTTCTCATAGAAATCTTTCCGGATTCCGACGGAGGCAAAGCCCAGCTTCTCATATAAATGGATCGCCGCATCGTTGCTCTGCCGCACCTCCAGCGTATACCGGCGGATCCCGCGCCCGGTCCCGCGCCGCATAAGCTCCTGAAGCATCCTGCGTCCCACTCCTCTGTTCCGGAAATCCGGGGCAACCGCGACGTTCATGACGTCCGCCTCATCAAACGACCGCAGCAATCCGCAGTAACCGATCAGTCTGCCCTCCTGCCGGACCGTGAGATACAGAGCGTCCGGCGACTGAAGCGAGGCCAGAAATCCGTTCTCACTCCACGGTGCCGAAAAAATCTGCCGCTCCAACGCGGCGACCTCCGGGACGTCCTCGGGAGTCATTTCCGAAATCCGAATATCCGGCATTCTGTCATTCTGTAAATCCGCGCTTTGCTCCCTCTTTAATTTCTCCGCCCGTTCGCGCTCCGCCTGCGAGGGACGCAAGTAATCCGGGGCATGTTCCGCCGCCGTCTCGGTCTTCCCTTCCCTCACATACTGCATCGCCAGCACCGCCACCGCAGCCGCCCGCTGACGGTTTACATGCGCAGGCGCAAAACGATACGGCACTTCCATGATCCGCTCCAGCTCCTCACGGTAGACCGGCACACCGTCTCCGAGGAACACGACCGGACCGCCCAGCGCGTTCAGCTTCTTTGCAACCTCCGCCACCGCGATCGGCTTCTGCTCCTCGATGATCCGGAGCTTTCCCTCCTCGAAGCGATAGATTCCCGTGTACACCTGATTCCTGCGCGCATCCATCATCGGGCAGATAAAGTCCGGACACCCGTAGAGATTGTAGGCGAGCGCATCCACCGTCGGCACATGCACGAGCGGTTTGTCCAGCGCCAGTCCCAGCCCCTTCGCCGTCGCGGAGCCGATGCGCAGCCCCGTGAAAGAACCCGGGCCGCCCGCCACCGCGATCGCGTCCACCGTATTCAAATCCAACTCGATCATCCGCGCCGCCTCCGCGAGCATCGGCAGCAGCGTCTGCGAGTGTGTCTTTTTGTAATCAACCGTATATTCCGCCAGCAGGACGTCGTCCTCCGCGATCGCCACGGAAGCCACCAGCCCCGAACTGTCCAGCGCAAGAATTTTCATAATCTGCTCACTCCATTTTCTTTGCTCTCACCGAAGCCCGTCCACCGTAATCCTGCGGTAGTCGAACCCCCGTTCCAGATCCTTCTCGATCGTGATCCAAATCGTGTCCTCCGGCATGAGCTCCCGGATCAGATTCGCCCACTCGACCAGACAAACGCCGTTCCCGTAGAAATAATCCTCGTATCCGATCTCGTCCATCTCCTCGGGATCCGCGATCCGATACACATCGAAATGATAAAACGGAAGCCGTCCTTCCTCGTATTCCTGCAGGATCGTGAACGTCGGACTGCTCACCGGCTCCGTGATACCGAGTCCCGCCGCCAGTCCCTTTGTCAGCACCGTCTTGCCGACGCCGAGATCACCGATCAGGGCAATCACCTGCCCCGGAACGACTTTTTGCGCCAAAGAACCGCCATACGCGTATGTTTCCTGCTCCGAATTTGTCTCTATGATCATGGCTCCTCCATCTTGCACGGCATTTTTGTAGGACATTCTTGCACGGCATTTTTGTAGGACATTTTCCCCGCCGTTCATCTGTGCGGTGCATCATTCCGCGCCGATTCTAAAGTTCTTCAAGCCCGCAGTTTCGGTCATATTTCCCGTCAGGACTTCAGCTTCAGCTTGTCCGCCGGGACATACTTTCTCAGGATCTCCCGAACCTCCGTCTCCTGCGCGCCGAGCTGATCCTTGAACCAGATGCAGGCGTTCTTCTTCCCCGTGTACACAAAAATGCTTTTCGAATCCTCCCGCACCAGAATCACACTGTCCCACGCTGCCACCGTCGGCTTCGGACCCATCAAGCTTTCTACATACAGCTCCACGTCCATACCGCCCTGAAGCTTCGCCTGCCGAACCGCAATTCCCTCCTCAGAGAGCGTATAATGCAGCGGATGCTTGTAGACAAAATTCAGCTTTACATGCTTCGCCGCCTGACTGTGCAGGGTCAAGGGTTCATACAACAGAAACAGAACGCCGAACACCAGATTCCACAGATTACTCGTCTCCAATCCTCCGCCGTTCCAGATATAAAAACCGATCAGCGCCAGCCCGGCCACGATGCTGAAAACTCCGGCAAAGCTATGGTACGCATGGTACATCAAGAAACGGTACATGCCGCCCACCGTCATCTTGATCTCAAATTCCGTCTTCATTCGGCACCTCCCTGCCCCTCTGCTTCTCCGACCGCAAGGAACGCGAACGGATCCCTGTCGTGCAGAAAATGCAGCAGCATATAGGAGCAGACGACGCACACACGCTCTTCCCTCAGGATGCGCCGCACCTCCTCGCGATCCGCGATCACTACCTCGATCTCCTCACTGTCCTCCAGACGGTCGCCGCTGATCTTCCCCTCCGCGTAACCGTACACGGTGGCGCAGCACTCGTCCGTCATGCCGATCGTCGAATAATACGGCTTCTCGTAGATCTCATCGACCTTGAGCGGGTGCAGCGTCAACCCGGTCTCTTCGCGCATCTCGCGCACCGCGGACGTGTGGTAATCCTCTCCGGGTTCAACAAGCCCTGCCGGAAATTCATAGATGTAATTGTCGAGCGCGTAACGGTACTGCCGCACCAGCACCACGCGGTCATGCTTTTCCCCGTACAGACTGAAAATGATGACGCCGTCCGGCTTCTGCCGCTTCGTCGTAAGCTCCAGCTCCTCCACGGTCTTGGCACGGGAGGCCACATAATACTTGCCCGGATTTCCGACGCGATTCTCGACAGACAGATCGTACAGATTCACGAACGGATTGTGCGTAAGCTGTTCAATTCTTTTGATCTTCCCCATATTTCTCTGCTCCTTGTATCGTAAAAAGGACGCCGCAGATCCGGCAGAACCGTTATGCAGCGTCCTTTTTGAATCCTTTTGATACGTCCTGTATCAACCCTGCGGCTGGCTGTGCCTGTTCACAGCGCCCGCATCCTGCGCGGTACTATGCAAAACTCTGCTGATTCGCTTATATAATACCATAGTCGGCACAGAAATCAATACACCTTTTAGCAGATTCAGCGGCGCGACCGCGAACAATACGAGCGTGGATACACCGGTAATCCCCTTATTGATCGCGGTACCCATGCCGACGATCGCGTCCAGCGGCATCCCGTAAAGCCTTGAAAAAGCAGGCAGCAGATAGACCGCGTTAAACAGGCTTCCGAACACCGTCATCACTATCGTGCCGGTCGCCAGAGAGACGATTGCCATCGTGCGTGTCTTCTTCAGATGATAGATGATCGCCGCCGGCACGACAAAGGAGCATCCGACCACAAAGTTCGCCAGATCGCCGACAAACGCCGTCGTCGTCCCCTTCACCACCAGCTTCAGCAGGATCTTTACCAGCTCGATGATCACGCCGCCGACCGGCCCCAAGCAGAACGCTCCGATCATGACCGGAATCTCGCTGAAGTCCAGCTTGTAGAAACCGGGAGCCAGAAACGCCACCGGAAAATCAAAAATATGCAGAATCATCGCCAACGCGCCAAGCATCGCGCAGATCGTAAGATAACGTGTCTTGCTCACCTTCGCTACGCTGTCCTTCAGCACCTTGTCCTCGATTACCTTCGCCACCACGACGATCGCCAGAATCACAAGCGCGCACACCAGCACAAATTGCAGATTCTCACCGATTGTTTTCAGAATACCTGTTCCCATTTCTCATTTCTCCTTTTCTTGATTTTTGGATCCTGAGCCGTACCTCCCTCGACTCTGCTTTGCTTCATCTCGGTCGCGGGCCCCTCGCTTTCGCGAATAAGAAAAGTTCTTCTCAGTCGCGCAGCGCGCCGTCTTTGCACTGCTCATTGTTCTCACGAAAAAAACGGCCCGGAATCTTTCACAGGAAAAACTCTGAGGCCGCCTCGTATCTCAACAATACTGCGCATTCTTCTCTCATCCAGACTGTAACTGTCGGTTCCGGAATTCATCAAAGGATGTCACCGGATCAGCCGCCTATGCGGGTCGCGGACTATACCGCCGGTGGGGACTTGCACCCCGCCCCGAAGAACAAATCTTAAATCATAATTATTATAACTATTCATAAGACATTATGCAAGCACTTTTTAAAATCTAGTGAGATGGAATTTTGCGGGAACGCTTATCTGCTCAGTTCCCCGTAGGTTGCCCGCACTGCTTTGATGAACTCCTCGCTGTTGAGCACGGTCACGTTTTCAAGCGAAGTAATCAGCGCGAGATCCTTCGTCATCCTTCCGCTTTCGATCGTGCGGATGACCGCCTGCTCCATGCGGTCTGCATAAGCGCAGAGCTCGGAAATCCCGTCAAGCTCGCCGCGCTTGCGCAGCGCGCCGGTCCACGCAAAGATCGTCGCAACGGAATTCGTCGAGGTCTCTTCTCCCTTCAGGTACTTGTAATAGTGACGCTGTACCGTCCCGTGCGCCGCCTCGTACTCATAGATCCCATCCGGAGACACCAGCACGGAAGTCATCATCGCAAGCGAACCGAACGCGGACGACACCATATCACTCATCACGTCGCCGTCGTAGTTCTTGCAGGCCCAGATGAAGCCGCCCTCCGACTTCATAACGCGCGCCACCGCGTCGTCGATCAGCGTATAGAAATACGTGATCCCGGCCGCCTCAAATTTTCCCTTGTACTGTGCGTCAAAAATCTCCTGAAAAATATCCTTAAATGTATGGTCGTACTTCTTGGAGATCGTATCCTTGCAGGCGAACCAGATATCCTGCTTCGTATCGAGCGCGTAGTTGAAACAGCTCTTCGCAAAGCTCTCGATCGAGGCGTTCAGATTGTGCATGCCCTGCAGCACGCCCGCTCCTTTGTATTCGAATACCGTCTCGCGCGTCTCTCTCCCGTCCTCGGCCGTAAACACGAGCTCTGCCTTGCCCGGCCCCGGGATGATCATCTCCACGTTCTTGTAGACGTCGCCGTATGCGTGTCTCGCGATCGTGATCGGCTTCTTCCACGTCCGCACGTACGGCTCGATCCCTTTCACAACGATCGGAGCGCGGAACACCGTCCCGTCGAGGATTGCGCGGATCGTCCCGTTCGGACTCTTCCACATCTCCTTGAGGTCGTATTCCTTCACGCGCGCCGCGTTCGGCGTGATCGTCGCGCACTTCACCGCCACACCGTATCTCTTCGCTGCGTTCGCGCTGTCAATCGTGATCCGGTCATCCGTCGCGTCGCGGTTCTTCAGTCCGAGATCATAGTACTCGCTTTTCAGCTCCACGAACGGGCAGATCAGCTCGTCCTTAATCATTTTCCACAGAACTCTCGTCATCTCATCCCCGTCCATCTCAACGATCGGGGTCGTCATCTTGATTCTTTCCATGAGTTTCGCATTTCCTTTCCTGCTAATCTATCGTTTATATATTATTCATAACACAACTCGTGCAGGTGATTAGCAATGTCTACTATTCATTGCGCGCCCAGCCGAACGAATATCGCACAGCCTTCTCCCAGCCCGCAAGCCTGCGTTCGCGCTCTCCGGCGTCCATCTGCGGTTCAAACACGCGATCCGTCTTCCAGATCTGTCGGATCTCGTCCGTATTCTGCCAGAAGCCGACCGAAAGGCCCGCCAGATATGCTGCGCCCATCGCCGTCGTCTCGATGCACTGCGGGCGAAGCACCTGCTGCCCGATCACGTCTGACTGATACTGCATCAGGAAATTGTTCGCGCTCGCGCCTCCGTCTACCTTGAGTCCGGCCAGACGGATACCGGAATCGGCCTCCATCGCCCGAATCACGTCGTTCGTCTGGTACGCCAGCGACTCCAGTGTCGCCCGGACAATATGATATTTGTTGACGCCGCGCGTAAGCCCCACGATGCAGCCGCGCGCGTACTGATCCCAGTACGGAGCTCCGAGTCCCGTGAACGCCGGAACAACATAGCAGCCGTTCGTATCCTGCACGCGTCCCGCGATCCACTCCGTGTCCGGCGCGGAATCGATCAGATGCATCTCGTCGCGCAGCCACTGGATCGCAGCGCCCGCCACGAAGATCGAACCCTCCAGCGCGTAAGTCACCTTTCCGCCAAGGCCCCACGCGATCGTCGTCACGAGCCCGTTATCGGAAAATACCGGTTTCTCTCCGGTGTTCATCAGCAGGAATCCGCCGGTGCCGTAGGTATTCTTGACTTCTCCGAGGCGGAAGCATGTCTGCCCGAACAGCGCCGCCTGCTGGTCGCCCGCCGCGCCCGCGATCGGGATCTCTCCGCCCAAAAACTCCGGCGCGCTCTTTCCGTAGATCTCACTCGAAGCCGCCACCCGCGGCAACATCGACTTCGGAATGTCAAGCTCCCGCAGGATATCCTCGTCCCACGCCAGCGTATTGATATTGAAAAGCATCGTCCGTGACGCGTTCGTGTAATCGGTCACATGCACCGCGCCCTTCGTCAGCTTCCAGATCAGCCAAGTCTCAACCGTGCCGAACAGCAGCTCTCCGGCCTCGGCCTTCTCTCTCGCTCCCGGCACATTGTCCAGCAGCCATTTGATCTTTGTCCCCGAAAAATAGGCGTCGATCACAAGTCCCGTCTTCTGCCGGAACGATTCCGTCAGGCCGCGCTCCTTCAGGCTGTCGCAGTACTCCGCGGTCCTGCGGCATTGCCAGACGATCGCGTGGTGAATCGGCGCGCCGGTCTTCTTGTCCCAGACGATCGCGGTCTCGCGCTGATTTGTGATCCCGAGCGCCGCGATGTCCGCGGCTGTCGCTCCGATCTTCGACATCGCCTCGACCGCCACGCCAAGCTGCGTCGACCAGATCTCATCCGCGTCATGCTCCACCCAGCCGGGCTTTGGAAAATACTGTGTAAATTCCTTCTGCGCCACACTGCAGATGTTTCCCTCGTGGTCGAACAGAATACAGCGATTACTCGTCGTCCCGGCGTCCAGCGCCATGATATATTTTGCCATGCAAATCCTCCTTCATTTCAAAACGACAGTTCCAGTCTGCGAATCATCTCGTCCACGTCCGCCCTTTCAATGATCAGCGGCGGCACAAGGCGAATCACATTGCCGCCGGCGCTCATCACGATCAGGCCGTTCTCGAGCGCTTTCGAGACGATATCCCCGACCGGCCGACCCTCCACAACAAGGCCCTGCATCAGTCCCATGCCGCGCCGCTCGGTCAGAAAATCATACTTTGCAGTCAACTCGTCCAGCTTCTGCTCCAGATAAGGCGTAATCTCGTTGACATGACGGATCACATCCAGCTCCTCGAACAGATCAAACACCTTCGATACGGCCGCGCAGGCCAGCGGATTGCCGCCGTAGGTCGTCCCGTGGTCGCCCGGCACAAGCGAAGCCTTTGCCGTTTTTTCATTGAGCACGAACGCGCCCACCGGAATGCCGCAGCCCAGCGCCTTCGCGCTTGTCATGATATCCGGCTTCACCCCGTAGCGCTGCCATACGAACCAACTGCCGCAGCGTCCCATGCCGCACTGAATCTCGTCGAAGATCAGCAGGATGTCCCGCTCGTCGCACAATGCGCGCAGACCCTTCAGGAATTCCAAAGTCGCCGGATAAATCCCGCCTTCGCCCTGCACCGGTTCGAGCAGGATCGCGCATGTCTTCTCGTTCACCTGCGCTTTCACACTCTCCAGATCATTGAAATCCGCGAAACGGATGCCGCCGATCAGCGGCTTAAACGCCTCCTGATAATGCGGATTTCCGGTCACAGACAACGCGCCCATGCTCCTGCCGTGGAAGGAGTTGTTCATCGCAATGATCTCGTGATCCGTACTCCCATCCTTCAGGTACGCATACTTTCGAGCCGCCTTGATCGCGCCCTCGATCGCCTCCGTGCCGCTGTTCGTAAAAAATACCTTGTCCATTTCGCTGGCTTTCACCAGCTTCTCCGATGCCTCGGCAAGCGGAACGCTGTAATACAAATTCGATGTGTGGATGAGCTTTCCGATCTGTCGGTTCAGCGCTTCTTCATACGCCTTGTTCCCGTAGCCGAGCGCGAACACTGCGATCCCGGCCCCGAAATCCAGATACTTCTTTCCGTCAACGTCCGTAAGCCACACGCCTTCTCCGCTCTCCAGCACTGCCGGAAAACGATTATAGGTATGAAGCACATACTGCTCTGTGCGTTCCATATATTCTTTTGATCTCATCTTTTCCATTCCTGCCCTTCCGCCTGTTTACACGTCATAGCGCTCCTCGTCGTCCCCGATAATGGCCGTGCCGATGCCCTTGTTCGTGAAAAATTCGAGCAACAGACAATGCTCGATCCTGCCGTCGAGAATATGGACACGCGACACGCCGGATTCGATCGCATTGATGCAATTTTCCAGCTTCGGCAACATGCCGCCGCCTACGTTTCCGCTCTTTAGGAATTCCTTTGCCTCCGGGATCGACAGCTCGCTGATCAGAGAGGAATGATCGAGCGGATCTCGATACACGCCTTCGATATCCGAGAGGAACACGAGCTTCGCCGCTTTGACCGCCGTTGCGATCGCGCAGGCCGCGTCATCCGCGTTTATGTTGAAGGAATGGTACTCGTCGTCCGAACCGACCGGGCAGATGACCGGGATAAAATCGTTATCCAAAAGCGTGTCAAGCAGGCAGGTATTGACCTCCTTGATCTCTCCAACAAAGCCGATGTCCTTGCCTCCCGCGAGCTTTTTGTCGACGCGCAGGACCGTCCCGTCCTTGCCGCTGATCCCAACCGCCTTGAGTCCCACCTTTTCCATCATCGAGACGAGGCCCTTGTTGATCTTGTTCAGCACCATCTCCGCAATCTCCATCGTCGGCTTGTCCGTCACGCGCAGACCGTTCACAAAATTCGTCTCAAGACCGGTCTTGTTGATCCACTTCGTGATCTCCTTGCCGCCCCCGTGTACGATGATCGGTCGGAAGCCGACCAGCTTCAAAAGCGCCACGTCGCGGATCACGCTTTTCTTCAGCTCATGATCTACCATCGCGCTCCCACCGTATTTTACCACAATCGTCTTCCCGTGGAAACGCTGAATATAGGGAAGCGCTTCAATCAGGACGTTGGCTTTCTGCAGCCAAAGCTCCATTGTTGATTCCATGCTTATTCACTCACTTTCTTTAAGATCTATAGTCCGCATTGATCTTCACGTAGTCGTAGGTCAGATCGCAGCCCCATGCGGTCGCGCTCGCATCGCCCAGCTTCACGTCTGCGATCGCGGTCACTGCGTCCTCGGAGAGAATCCGCGTTGCTTCCTCCTCGCTGTAGCCGGTCGAAACGCCGTTCTCGATAATTTTAAGCTTCCCTGCCGCGCTCTCAAAATACAGATCAACCTTCTCCGGATCGAACTGCGCGCCGGAATAGCCCATCGCGCAGAGAATTCGCCCCCAGTTCGCATCGCGTCCGTAGATAGCGGCTTTCGTCAGATTCGATGTGACGACCGACTTGGCCAGTGTCACCGCCTGCTCCTTGTTCTCGGCCCCAATTACCTTTACCTCAAATAACTTCGTTGCACCCTCTCCGTCCGCCGCCATATGTTTCGCCAAATAGGTATTGACGTAATCAAGCGCCTCTATGAATTTGGCATAATCCTCATCTTCCGCGACAATCTCCGGATTCCCGGCCTGCCCATTCGCGAGCAGCAAACAGGTATCGTTTGTCGAAGTGTCGCCATCGACCGAGATCATGTTATAGCTGTCGACGACGCTTGCGCTGAGTGCTTTCTGCAGCAGCTCCTGCGAAATGCAGGCGTCCGTCGTCACAAAGCTCAGCATTGTGCACATATTCGGATGGATCATCCCGGAGCCCTTGCTCATGCCGCCGACCGTCACGGTCTTTCCGCCAAGCTCGACCTCGACCGCAATCTCCTTCTTCACCGTGTCCGTCGTCATGATTGCCTCGGCCGCGAGCGTACCTGCTGCCGCACTTGCCGAGAGTAACGGTTTCATCGTCTCCACGCCGGCCTTGATCCTGTCAATCGGGATCTGCTGCCCGATGACGCCGGTGGACGCCACGAGCACCTGATTTGCCTCGATGCCGAACAGCTCCGCCGTTTTCTCCGCCGTCTCTCGACAGTATCCGAAGCCCTCCGCCCCGGTGCAGGCGTTCGCCACGCCGCTGTTGACGACGACCGCATGCGCCGTCTTATTTCCGTATACGATATTCTGATCCCACTTGACCGGAGCCGCCTTGACGACGTTCGTCGTGAACGTCCCCGCCACGCGGCACTCAGCCTCGCTGTAGATCATTGCCATGTCTTTACGATCCTTCTTGATGCCCGCCGCGACGCCGATCGCCGTGAAGCCCTTCGCCGCGGTCACGCCGCCATGTATTTCCTGCATGTTTTATTCCTCCTCAGATAAACGCATCATAATATTTTCTCAGCTAATATCCATCCACGCTCTCCTTATCTACGGGAACATCGGCGCCTGCCGCAGTCCCTCCGCCTCGTCGATCCCGAAGAGCAGATTCATATTCTGCACCGCCTGTCCGGCCGCGCCCTTGACGAGATTGTCCATTGCGCCCATCATGATGATGCGCTTGGTGCGCGGGTCGAGTTTGAAATTGACGTCCACGAAATTGCTGCCTTCCACCCATTTTGTCTGCGGACAGACGTCCTTCGGGAGCACGCGAACAAAACGCTCTTTCTCATAATACTTGTCGTACGCAGCCTTCACTTCCTCATAGGAAACGTCGCTCTTCAAAGACGCGTAGGCCGTAATCAGGATGCCGCGGTTCATCGGAACAAGATGCGGTGTGAAATTCAGCACGACCGGCTCCCCTGCCGCATAGCCGAGCTGTTCTTCGATCTCGGGCGTATGACGGTGCGTCGCGACGCCGTACGCTTTCATATTTTCATTGACCTCGCAGAACAGATTGTCGGTCTTCGCCCCGCGCCCCGCGCCGGACGTCCCGGACTTCGCGTCGATGATGATCGTTGACGGGTCGATCAGCCCTTCCTTCAAAAGCGGGTAGATCGACAGTGTGCTGCAGGTCGGGTAGCAGCCCGGGTTCGCGATCAGCCGCGCGCCCTTGATCTGCTCCCGGTTGATCTCGCAAAGACCGTAAACCGCTTCAGTGATGTACTGCGGCGCCTTGTGTTCGATCTTATACCAATCTTCGTATATTTTTACATCCTTGAGTCGAAAATCCGCGCTGAGATCGACGACCTTCGTGCCGGAAAGAATTTCCTCATTCACGAGGGACGCGCAAAGCCCCTGCGGCGTCGCCGTAAAGATCACATCCGCCTGTCTCGCGAGCTCGTCCATGTTATCGTCCATGCACTTTTCGTCAACCAGCTCAAACATATTCTGATAGATCGAAGCGTAGTTCTGCCCCACATAGCTTCTTGAGCCGTACCAGACAATCTCTGCCTCTCTATGTCCCAGCAGGAGTCGTACCAGGTCTCCGCCTGCATACCCGGTCGCCCCGATGATTCCAACCTTGATCATTTCACGTTCTCCTCTCGTTCTGTCTGTAAGCATTCTTCTCTTTTTTTATAACGTCGTCACTGTCTGCGCGCCTTCTGCATCGTCATGGCATCGTCACCGTCTGCGCAAAATATCTGTAAAGCGACTTTCCCTATCATAACCCATCCGTCGAAAGATGTAAAGTATTTTCAGATTGCATAATTATACATAATTTTTGTATATTATTCAAGTATCTTTTGCATTTCCTACAAATTTAATTTTCTCTCTTGCATATTTATGATATCTGCGTTATACTTGCAGACGATGTGAACACAGGAAAAATAAAACGAGGAGGATTTCATTATGAAGGAAAAAGTAGTTCTCGCCTATTCCGGCGGACTGGACACGACGGCCATCATTCCGTGGCTGAAAGAGAATTTTGATTATGAGGTAATCTGCTGCTGCATCGACTGCGGGCAGGGCAACGAGCTGGACGGTCTCGAAGAACGCGCGAAGCTCTCCGGCGCTTCCAAGTTATATATTGAAAATATCATCGACGAATTCTGTGACGAGTACATCATGCCGTGCGTTGAGGCCGGCGCCGTATACGAGCACAAATATCTGCTCGGCACGTCTATGGCCCGTCCGGCGATCGCAAAGAAGCTGGTTGAGATCGCGCGCAAGGAGAACGCTTCCGCGATCTGCCACGGCGCTACCGGTAAGGGCAACGACCAGATCCGCTTTGAGCTCGGCATCAAAGCGCTGGCCCCGGATCTGAAGATCATCGCTCCGTGGCGCATGACCGACGTCTGGACCATGCAGTCCCGCGAGGAAGAGATCG
>CANQVH010000079.1 GCA_947627245.1 uncultured Lachnospiraceae bacterium
GTTTTGATACCTTTTTTCAACCTGCATAAAATTTTCAAAGTTCACAAATTTCTGCTTGACTTTTTATTTGCAGACTTTTTTCACCATTTTTCTTTCAGGCAAGTCACAGTTTAGCACATAAACCGACAAGAAACAATAGCTTCTGCCGGAAACCGCTCGACATAATTCCCCATCCGGACGCCCAAAACCCACGCAAGGCCGCCGCAGCGATCTGCGACAGCCTCCCGTTTTCCCCGGTCAATCCGAGCTTTTTTCATTTGCGGATCAAAATCCGTCCCTCCGAAATTTGTCGAAAAAATCCTAGTAGCGCTTCCGCTCGCCGAGCTCCTTCGCCAGCAGAACATAATTCTCATATCTCTGCCGGGCGATCTTTCCCTCTTCGAGCGCTTTCTTCACCGCGCAGTCCGGCTCGCTTATGTGCATGCACCCCTGAAAACGGCAGTCCGCCGCGTAGGGCGTGAATTCGCAGAAGCAGTCCCGCAGCTCCTCCGGCTCAAATCCCGGAAGATACAGGGAGCTGAACCCGGGCGTATCCAGAAAATACGTATCCTTCCGCAGCACGATCAGCTCCGTGTGCCGCGTCGTATGCTTCCCACGGTCAATCTTGCGGCTGATCTCCCCGACCTCCATCTGCACGGAGGACTGAAGCGCATTCGTCAGAGACGATTTCCCGACGCCGGACGGGCCTGCGGCCACCGTCGTCTTTCCCTCCAGAAGCCGCTGAATCTCCTCGATGCCCTCTCCGCGCGCCACGCACAAAAAATGTACCTCGCTGCCGCAATCGCGATAGATCTCCGCCAGTCTCTCCTGCTCCTGCGTCTCAGTCAGATCAGTTTTGTTGAAGCAGATGACGACCGGAATGTCCTGCCGCCGCATCATGATAAGAAACCGATCCAGAAGATTCAGATTCGGCTTCGGAGCGGCCGCTGCGAAGACGACGAGCGCCTGATCCACATTTGCCGCCGCCGGACGGATCAGCGCGTTCTTCCTCGGAAGAAGAAGATCGACATTGCCCGTCTGCTCCTTCGCATCGATCACCGATATTTCTACATTGTCCCCGACCAGCGGCTTTTGTTTCTCTTTGCGGAAGATTCCCTTCGCCCTGCACTCATACAGCGCTCCGTCCTCCGCATGCACGTAATAAAAGCCGCCGATCCCTTTTATGATCTTCCCCTGCATCAGTCCACCTGATAAAACGCAATGCCGGGGTACTCGATCTTGCTCGTGGATTCTCCCGTCGTCGGATCAAGCAGATACACATACGCCGTTCCGGAGGTTACGCCCGCCGCGCCGTCCACCTGAAGATGATACGGAAACGTCGTCGTTCCCTCAAATACCGTCGTCTCACTGCCGCCGTCCTGAAGGAGCGTGATCCGCACCTGCTGATTCGCGTAGCCGACCGGCGTCTCCAGCGAAGCGTCGCAGCGCCATGTACCCGTGCCGTTCGCGTCCGACGTGCCTGTTGTGCCTGTCGTCCCGGTGCTGTCGACCGTTCCGCCGCCGCTGTCCAAGACCCTGATGCTGTCGTCGTCTCCCTGTTGCGCCTCCGGCCCGGTGCTGATGTACAGCGTCACCGTCGAACCGCGCGGGATCTCCTTATTCGCGGGCGGATCCGTGCGGATGACGTATCCCTCCCCTATCTCATTGCTCGCCTCGTATTTGTAATCCGCGACCAGCTCCTGCATCTCCAGAGCTTCATTCGCGCGCTCCACCGTGTATCCGGTCAGATCCCACGGCGTCGTGTATCGGACCTCTTCCTCCTCGCCCTGACTGACAAAGAGCGTGACCTTATCGCCCGGCTTCAGCACGGTCCCGGCCATCGGCTCTGTCGTGATCACATAGCCGTCCGCGATCGTGTCACTGTGGCGCGACGTGTCGATCTCACAGGTCAGCCCCTGCGCCACCAGATATGCCTGCGCCTGACTCTGCTCCTGATTTGTCAGATCCGGAAGCTCAATCTCCTGCGCCTCCGGCACTACCCTGTACGCGACGGCCGAGCCCTTCTCCACCATCTGTCCCGCCTCCGGCGACTGGTAGCAGACCTCACCCGGCTTGTAGGAAAGCGATTCCTCCTCGCCGTCTTTCTTTCCGGTCAGACCGTAATTTCCGAGCAACTTCAGCGCTTCCTCCTCGGTACGCCCGTATAGCTCCGGCACGGAAACCTTTTGTATGCCTTCCGTCTCGGTGGGCGCCTCCGTCTGTATCTCGGTCTCCTTGCGATTTCTTCCGAAATGGAACAGCCCGACCGCATTCGCCAAAAGCACGAGGAACACACAGCCGATGATCACCGCCACGATGATACCGCCGATCGTCACCGCGCGCTCGAGCTTCGGACTCAGGCCGACGTCCCCGTCGTCCTCCCTCGGATGCGGCTGACGCGGCACAAAGCTCTCATCCAGCCGATAATTTCCGTCATGGATCGCATAATCGTCCGGATTCTCATAAGCGTCAAAATAGGGATCGTACTGCTGATTTTCGTCCGTCGCCTCGCTCTCGACCAGCGACTCTCTCTGACCTTCCCGTCCCTGTCCGGGCCGCACCTCCTGATACGCGCTCTTCTGATAATAGCTGCCCGGCTGGTACGCGCGGTTCGTCGACGGACCGGTCTCCTGTACATGCAGTCCCGCCGCCGCGCCAACGTCCATGGATTCGTCGTACGTTGGCATCGTCTTCGGCTCCGCGTTGATCTGTTCGATCTCCTCCTTGGACATGATGCGCGTCTTCGCCATCGTGTCTACCGTCGTCCTCGTCACAAAATCTCCGTCCGGATTCACCAGCGACTCTCTCAGGTCGCGGATCAGCTCCGTCATATTCGCATAGCGCCTGTCCGGACTCTTCTGCGTACACTTGAGCACGATCTGATTCGTGCTGTACGGGATCTCCGGCACAAGCTCCTTCGGTCCGTGCACCTCCTCCTGAAGATGCCGGATCGCCACGGCCACGGCCGTATCGCCGTCGAACGGCACCTCCCCGGTCAGCATCTCGTAGATCGTGATGCCCAAGGAATAAATATCGCTCTTCTCATCGCTGTATCCGCCGCGCGACTGCTCCGGAGAGCTGTAATGCACCGACCCCATCACGCCGGAATTCACCGTGTTGGTCGTAGCGGCCCGTGCAATGCCGAAATCCGCCACCTTGACCTTTCCGTCCGTCGATATGATGATGTTCTGCGGCTTCACGTCGCGGTGGATGATGCCGTTGTTGTGCGCGGCCTCAAGACCCGCCGAGATCTGCAGCGCAATGCTCGTCGCCTCGCGCACGGAGAGCCGCCCCTTGTTCTTGATATATTCCTTGAGCGTGACTCCCTCGACAAGCTCCATCACGATGTAGTAGATACCGGCCTCCTCGCCGACGTCGTATACGTTCACGATATTCGCGTGCGCGAGCCCTGCCGCGGACTGCGCCTCCACGCGGAACTTCGAGATAAACACCTTGTCGTCCCGGAACTCCTGCTTGAGCACCTTGACAGCGACGAACCGATTCAGCTTGTGGTCCTTCGCCTTATACACATCGGCCATTCCGCCGGAGCCGATCCGCGATATTATCTCATATCTGTTTTGTATAAACATTCCGACCTTCAGCATATCCCTTCCCCTGTCACTCAGAATTCAGCAAGAACCACTGAAATGTTATCTTTTCCCCCGTTTTTGTTCGCCTCATTGACCAAGTGCTTCGCCGCTTCCTCCAGCGAACCGCTCTTCTTCACGATGCGAAGGATATCCTCGTCCTCCACCATATTCGTCAAACCGTCCGAGCAGAGCAGGATCTTGTCGCCCTTCTCCAGCTTCACGTCAAAGAAATCGATCTTGACCGGCGCGCGGACGCCCACTGCTCTGGTAATGATATTGCGGTCCGGATGGCTCCTTGCATCCTTTCTCTGGAGCTCGCCCGCCCGGATCATCTCCTCCACAAGCGAGTGGTCCCTTGTGATCTGCTCGATCCCCTTGTCAATCAGATACAGTCTGCTGTCCCCGACGTTCGCGACATACAGATAGTCGTCCCCGATCGTGGCGGCGACCACCGTCGTCCCCATGCCTTCCATCGACTTGTCGGACTTCGCCTTCTCGATCACAAAGTCGTTCGCCTGATGGATCGCGGCGCTAAGCAGCGGGATCGGCCGCTTCTCCTTCGCATTCTCTATATAGTCCACCATAGTCTCGACCGTATAGCGCGACGCGAAATCACCTGCATTGTGTCCGCCCATGCCGTCTGCAACTACAAGCAGGTTCGACAGGCTCCCAACCGCCTGATCGGAGGCATAGATGAAATCCTGATTCGACGTCCGTCTTTTGCCGATGTCTGTGATGCTATACGTCTTCATACCGGTTCTTCCCTTTCTTCAACGCTCATTTCAAATTTGTATATATTTCCGTTATTTTAGCACAGCAAGCCAAAAAGAACAAGAATCATATTTCCTCTAAAAGCTCAATCAGACGCGGCATGTTCACGGGCTTCGCCATGTGCGCGTTCATCCCGCTTCGAATCGACTGTCTCCGATCCTCGTCGAACGCATTCGCGGACAGCGCGACGATCGGGATCCCGGAGAGCTCCGGATCGGGAATGCTCCGAATCAGGCGCGCGGCCTGATGGCCGTCCACCACCGGCATCTGAATGTCCATCAGGACAAGCGCATATTCGCCGGGCAGCGAATTGCGCACGGCGTTTGCCGCCATATTTCCGTCGGACGCCGTGTCCACCAGAAATCCGGCGCAGCGCAGCAGCTCGACCTCAATCTCGCGGTTGATCTCGTTGTCCTCCACGAGCAGGATCTTCTGTCCTCTTCTCAGGCGGTCCAGCGTGCTCTCGCGGCGCTCCCTGCCCTTATCATGCATGTGATTCAACCGGAAGCTCAGCGTGACCGTAAAGCGGCTCCCTTTGCCCGGCTCGCTGGCGGCCTCGATCGTCCCGCCCATCCGGTCGACGATATTCTTCGTGATCGCAAGGCCAAGGCCTGTCCCCTGCACGCCGCTCATCGTCGTATTCTTCTCACGCTCAAACGGCTCGAAAATATGCGGGATAAAGTCCGCGCCGATCCCGATCCCGGTGTCCTCGACAATGAAACGATAGATCGCGTAGTCGTCCGAGAGCCGCTTCGTCTCCTCAGCCGTCACCCAGACATTGCCGCCCTCCTCCGTGTATTTCAGCGCGTTGCGAACCAGATGCGTCAGGACCTCGCCCAGCTTTCCCATGTCCGCATAGATATTTTTATGTCTGATCCCGGACAGGCTGCAAGACAGGGAAAGCTTCTTCGTCAGGGCGATGTCGCGCAAATCCTCGCACACCTTCCCGACAAGCTCCTCCAGATCCCCCTCGGATTCCTCGATCCGAACCTGCTCCGACTCAATCTTCGTGATCTCCAGCACATCGCTGAAAAGCTGTAGCAGCAGCTTCCCGGACTCCTCGATGCCGTCCATGCAGCCCCGCACCTTCTCCGGATCGTCCCTGTGCTGTCTCGCCAGTTGGGCGAAGCCCATAATCGCATTCATCGGCGTCCGCAGATCGTGTGACATGTTCGCAAGGAACGCATTCTTGGCAACATTCGCCGCCTTCGCCTGCTCCAAAGCCTCTTCGAGCACACGCCTCTGCTCCAGCTCATGACGCACCTCGTTGTCCACACTGCGGGTACCGAGCACGATCTGCGCGACCTGCGCCTCGCTTCCCACATTCACCACATACATCTGCCGGTACGCCTCGTGCCCCTCCACCAGAATCCGATAATGGATCTGGAACGCGTTTCTGTTCGCCAGCATCTTCCCGACCTTGTCCGGCGCAATCGAATCCCGGAACATCTCCTGATCCTCCGGGTGAACCCACCGGCTTATATAGCTCTCCATGCACTGCCGGACTCCGGACAGCGTTTTCTCCTCGCCGAACAGCGTCTGAAACTGCTCGCTCAGCCGGTACGCCCGGATCCGGTCTTCCTTCAGATCCACATACAGGATCGAGGCGTAGTCGATACTGAGCCCTTCGATCACCTCCAGCCGCCTGAAATGCTCGCGGCTGATCGATTCCAGCTCCTTGCTGTACACCTCGGCCTGACTTTTCCATTTCTCTTCTCTCTGCGTACTCTCCCTCTGCCAGATCAGACGCTCCTGCGCCAGACGTTTGCGCTTCTCCGTCGCGTCCCCGATGAACACATAGAAAAGCCCGCCCTCACCGTATTTGATGAAATGACCGTAATCGTCCACCCAGCGTATCTCGCCGTCCCTGCGGATGATCCGGTATTCTACATAGTCCAGATCATACCGGCTCTCCCGGATCTGCTCGGCGATGCTTTTTTCCACCTCGTCAAGATCGTCCGGGTGTACCATCCCCCTGAAAGAGTTCCTCGTCCACGCAAGGAAATCCGCCATGTTGTCGCAGCCGAAAATACGCAGCAGCGCGTCGTTGGCATACAGGATGTCCTCGTTTCCGTCCGCGCGGTAAATAAAAAATCCGCCCGGCATCTCGTCGGCAAAACGCCTGACCTGCGACGCGCAATTCATCCGGTACGCCTCGATCATCGGCCACAGCTCTTCCTCGCCGCGCTCCTCCAGCGCCCGTCTGACCTCCTCGTCCGTCTGCTCATAGTTCCCGAGTCCGGACAGGATATATTCCATCAATTCAGAATTTCTCTCGTGACTGTCCAAAACCGTTCCTCCGCAATCTCATTCACAGTTTTCACAGACATCATACCATTTTTCGGCAAATATGTCACCAAAAATATATTCGCTCCGCACGAAAAGCCCTTTTCCTCATTCTACACGCAGCATGCGGTAGCCGATACCGATGTGCGTCTGAATGTACTGCTTCGCCTCCGGGCCGCTCTCCAGCTTCCTGCGCAGCGTAGCCATAAACACGCGCAGGGACGCGACGTCGTTCTCCCAACTGCTGCCCCAGATCTGCTGCGTGATATAAGTGTGCGTCAGCACCTTTCCCATATTGCGCGAGAGGATGCAGAGAAGCTTGTACTCGATCGGCGTCAGGTGAAGCTCCTCTCCCGCAAGCCATGCGCATCCCGCCGCGTAATCGATCCTCAGATCCCCGTTCTCAAAAGTATCGTTCTCCTTCTCCTGCTTCATGAGCGCAAAATGCCGCTGGGTCACACGCAGTCTGGCCAGCAGCTCCTCCACGGAAAACGGCTTCGTCAGGTAATCGTCCGCGCCGGCGTCCAGCGCGTCGATCTTGTCCGTATCCTCGCTCCTCGCACTGATCACGATGATCGGCGTGTTCGACCATGTGCGGATTCTCTTTATGACCTCTACGCCGTCCATATCCGGGAGGCCGAGATCCAGAAGAATCACGTCCGGATTGTGGGATGTCACCTGCAGGATCGCGTTCTCTCCGTTCTCCGCCGTCAGATAGCGGTAATCGTGCGCCTTCAGCGTCGTCGTGATCAGATTGCGCACCGGAGCATCGTCTTCGACCACAAGAACAAGAAATTTATTCATGAAGCTGTACCTCCTTGACCGGCAGTGTAAATGTAAAGACTGCGCCGTGCGGATCCGCGTCCGAAACGGTGATCATCCCGCCGTGCGCCGTCACGATCGACTTGCACAAGGCGAGCCCGAGCCCCATACTGCGCCTTCCGTCCGTCACCGGATGCTCTCCCGTATAGAACAGCTCGAAGATCTGCGGCTTCATCTCGTCCGGGATGCCCGGGCCGTCGTCGGCAACGCTCACCACCGCCATATGATTTTCCTCGCGCACCGAGATCTCGATCACCGAGCCTTTCTGCGTGTACTTAACGGCATTGTTGACAAGATTGATGATCACCTGCACGATCAGTCGCGCGTCCATCTGCACCAACAGCAACTCGTTTTCATTCTTCACCCGGATCGTATGCTCCGTCCGCCTGCGGTCGATATGGCGCAGCGCCTCCGTCATGACCTCGTCCATCAGTTCTGCGTCTTTGTGAAGCTCCACCCCGCCGTCTTCCATCCTCGTGACCGAAAGCAGATTCTCGACCAGATTGATCAGCCACATGGAATCGTCGTAAATGTCCGTGTAAAGCTGCTGCTTCGTCGCCTCGTCAAAGTCCGCGCCGTTCGTCATCAAGTTGCTCGCGTTCCCGGAGATCGAGGTCAGCGGCGTGCGCAGGTCATGCGAGATCGTGCGCAGAAGATTCGCGCGGAGCTGTTCGTTCTGCGCCAGCACTGCGGCGTCCTCTTTTTCCCGCGCGTTTTTTTCATTCTCCAACGCGAGCGCGCACTCGCCCAGAATCGACATCAGAATGCCGTTCTCAAACGCGTCCACGGGATTGTCCCTCACATCGATGTCGGCCACTCCGTAGAGCACGCCGCCGAGCCGGATCGGACAGTAAAGCCGATCGTCCGAGTCTCCGCCCGACAGAAGCTGCTCCAGATCGCAGTCCTCCGGAAGATGGATCGCCACGTCTCTGCCTGTCAGCTTCGAGAGCTGATCCGCCGTCGCGCGGACGATCGCCTCTCTGTCCGCCGCATGCTGCAGGGACTGGTTCGTGTCGAGCAGGATCTTGGTCCGGTATGCGCTCACCGCCGACTGGTACGCGAGATTTTTCATCCGCGCCGCCAGCGTCCCGGTCAAAAGCGATGCCAGCAGCATGACAAGAAACGTCATCGGATAACCGATATCATAGGCCAGCAGCGTATAGCGCGGATCAGTAAACAGATAATTGAAAATAAACACGCTTGCCACCGACGCAAGGACGCCGTAGATCATATGCTCCGTCACGACAGACGTAATCAAAACGCCCAGAATGTATACCGTGATGATGTTGGCGTCCGACAGTCCCCAGCGGTAAAACAGCAGGCTCAGACTGGTCGCCATTACCAAAGAGAGAAGGAATTTTATCGTATCGGACAGGGTAAACACCGACTTTCCCGCGCGCTCCCGGAGCACGCCGCGGGCTGCCGCGTCTCTTTTTTCCGACCGATGCAGTCCCGGACGTCTGCGCAAAAAAGCCGTCAGAGATCCGCTGCGCGTTTCCTCCATCCGCGCCGCCCTCCGGATGATCTTCGCGTTGGACGGCGCAGAAGACAGACAGACCAGAATATTCTCTCTGGTCTGCTCTCCCATATGGTTCCCTGTCCGGCTTTCTTTATTATTCTTTCTGTTTTCTTCGGAAACGGCCGTTTCCCGCGCCGCCTCAATTCGTTTTCCACTCATGTTTGATTCCTGCATCCGAGAAGTCTGTCGGCTTCTGCGTTTCCTTCGTCTCAGTTCGTTTTCCATTCATGCTTGATTCTTGCTCCGCGGTTCTTTGTCTCGCAGCTCTTCATCGGAAACGCTTTGGCTCTTTCGAGGCTGTCCCTTCCGACACGCTTCGCCAACGGCTTCTCCGTCTCCCTGCGCTGTCTTTTTTCCTTGCGGAGCCTGAAAGGATTTCGTTTTTCCTGTCGATTATACCACATCTCCGAATTGTGGAACAACATATATTCAAGGAAACCGCCGCTTTTTTTCACCATAATGTATCCGATCAGCATACAGAAAATAAAAATTCCTATCAAAAGCAGGTCCGTCATACCAATGCCTCCTCTCTTCGCATTACCGTCTCCGGGTTATATGCGAAAGTATTTCTGTACCTCCCGGCAATTTCCAAGGATCAGCACGGTCATTCCCTCCTCGAAGCAGAGCTGCGGCGTGACGCTCAAATCCAGCTTGCCGCCCTTCTCTCTCCTGACACCCATAATGTTCATGCCGTATTTTTTGCGGATATCAAGCTCACCAATCGTCCTGCCGAACCACGCCTTCGGAACCTCGATCTCATAGACCGCGTACTCCTCGCTCAGCTCAATGTAATCCAGAATATGATCCGAGCTATACCGGATCGCCGTCCACAATGCGAGCTGCTTCTCCGGATAGACGACCTCATCCGCTCCGTTGCGCAAAAGGAATTTCGCATGGACGTCGCGCGCCGCCCTCGATACGACAAGCTTCGCGCCGAGCTCCTTCACGAGAGAAGTCGTCTCCAGCGAACTCTGAAAATCATCCCCGATCGCCACGATACAGACGTCAAAATCGCGCACGCCAAGAGTCTCCAGAAACGCCCGCTTCGTGCTGTCTCCGATCTGCGCGTTCGTCACGTACGGCAGCACCTGATTCACGCGCTCCTCCGACTTATCCACTGCCATCACCTCATGGCGCAGCTCCGAAAGCTTTCTCGCAATATGCCTTCCGAATCTTCCGAGTCCGATCAATAATATCGTTTTCATCCTATACCCCTCCTCCGGTCTTACCCGACCGTAATCTTTTCTTTCGGAAAATGAAGCGCCGCCTTCTGTGTCTCTGAAACCGTCGCAAAGATTAAAGTCAATCCGCCGACTCGCCCGAAAAACATCAGAAGGATCAGGATCAGTCTGGATAACGCGCACAACTGCGTCGTGATACCGAGCGTCAATCCGACCGTTCCGATCGCCGAGGCCGTCTCGAAGAGCGTCGTCAGAAGCGGAAGCCGCTCAATATAGCTGATGACGGCAGCCCCGCCCAGAAACAGCGTCAAGTACATCAGAAGGATCGCCGCCGCATTGCGGATACTCTCCGTCGGGATCCTGCGCCCGAAAAAGTGCGCCGACTCCTGCCGCTTGAAGACCGCCACCGCCGTAGCCGCCAGCACGGCCACGGTCGTCGTCTTCATGCCCCCGGCCGTCGACCCGGGCGAGCCGCCGATCAGCATCAACAGGATCATCAGAAGTTTTCCGGAATCATGCAGCTCTGCAAGATTCGCCGTGTTGAATCCTGCCGTCCTTGTCGTCACCGACTGGAAGAAAGACAGCCAGATCCGATCCTTGAGCCCCGCCCCCGCGTACTCGCAGAAGAAAAAGTAGACCGCCGGGACCGCGATCAGGATCGCCGTCGTGCACAGGATCACCTTGCTCTGCATCCGGTATTTCCGGAAATGATATTTGTTTCGCCGGATGTCGTCCCATGTCAGGAAACCGATTCCGCCCACGACGATCAGCGCCATGACCGTGAGGTTTACGACCGCGCTGCTGTGGTAAGCGGTCAGCGAAGAAAACGGCTCCTTTGCTCCCATCAGATCGAAGCCCGCGTTACAGAATGCGGAAACCGAATGGAACAGCGCGTACCAGCATCCCTTGCCAAGTCCGAACTCTTTCGCGAACGCGGGAAGAAGCATTACGAAGCCAATTCCCTCGATCACCGCCACGGCCCTCAGAATGAACCCGGTCAGCCGCACGATCCCGCCGACCTGCGGCGCTGCGATCGCTTCCTGCATCGTCTGCCGCTGCATCAGACCGATCTTCCGCCCGGACGCGATCGAGAACAGCACCGCAACCGTGATCACCCCCATGCCGCCGACTTGGATCAGCAGCAGGATCACCGCCTGCCCGAACCCGGACCAGTAGGTCGCCGTATCCCGCACGACCAGTCCGGTCACGCAGACCGAAGACGTTGCCGTGAAAATCGCATCCTGAAAGGAAGCCCCACCCGGCTGACTCGTAGAGATCGGAAGCATCAGAAGCAGGCTCCCGAAAAGAATGACCGCAAGGAAACCGAGTATAATGATCTGAAACGAGGAAAAATGTCTTGTTTTTAACAGTGTTTTCATGCATACTCACCTCTTTGTTTCTGCTCTGAGTATCGCACAAAAATCATTAAATTCGTGTTAGGAAGATCGCCGCGGCGTTAAGATGGTGTAAAGATGGGTTCGTACCCTGTGGAATCGTTAATTTTCACAAAAAAAGTACTTTCTCATGCATACGCCGGGAAAGTACTTTTTCAAACTATATTTTATAGATAGCGTTCTTACTTCTTTTCTTCTTCCTTAACGGTCGTCTCACGGGTCGTGCGGGAAGCGATCTCCTCTTGGATAGCTGCGAGGAAGTCCGCGACGGTCTTCTGACCCTCGTCGCCGGCGAAGCGGCTGCGGACGGACACAAGGCCCTCTTCCTCTTCCTTCGCGCCGACCACGAGCATATACGGCACCTTCGCGAGCTGTGCCTCGCGGATCTTGTAGCCGATCTTCTCCGCCTTCGTGTCGATGCTGGTACGGATGCCCGCGTCAAAGAGCTGTGCGTTCACCTTCTCCGCGTAGTCCATGTATTTATCCGAGATCGGAAGCACGCGCACCTGCTCCGGCGCAAGCCATGTCGGGAACGCGCCCGCAAAATGCTCGATCAGAATGCCGATGAAACGCTCGATGGAGCCGAACGCCACGCGGTGGATCATGATCGGGCGGTGCTTCTCGCCGTCCGCCCCGGTATACTCGCAGTTGAAACGCAGCGGAAGCTGGAAATCAAGCTGAATCGTACCGCACTGCCATGTTCTGCCGATCGAATCCTCGAGATGGAAATCGATCTTCGGCCCGTAGAACGCGCCGTCGCCCTCGTTGACGACATAGTCAAGCCCCAGATCGTCGAGCGCGCTTCTAAGTCCTTCCGTCGCCATCTCCCAGTCCTCGTCGCTGCCCATCGAGTTTTCCGGACGGGTCGACAGCTCGACGTGATATTTGAATCCGAAGAGCTGGTATACCTCATCGATCAGCTTCGCGACGCCCTTGATCTCGTCGCGGATCTGCTCCGGTGTCATGAAGATGTGCGCATCATCCTGTGTGAAACAGCGCACGCGCATCAGACCGTGAAGCTGTCCGGATTTCTCGTGGCGATGCACCAGGCCGAGCTCACCCATGCGCAGCGGAAGGTCGCGGTAGGAACGCGGCTCCGACTGGTAGACCAGAATGCCGCCCGGGCAGTTCATCGGCTTGATCGCGAAATCAGTCTCGTCGATGACCGTTGTGTACATGTTTTCTTTATAATGATCCCAGTGTCCGGAGGTCTCCCAGAGCTGACGGTTCAGCATGATCGGCGTGGAAATCTCCACATAGCCCGCCTTCCGGTGAATCTCTCTCCAATAGTCGAGCAGGGTATTCTTCAGCACCATACCCTTCGGCAGAAAGAACGGGAACCCCGGTCCCTCATCTCTCATCATAAACAGTCCGAGCTGTTTGCCGAGCTTTCTGTGATCGCGCTTCTTCGCCTCCTCAAGCAAGCGCAGGTACTCGTCCAGATCCGCTTTCTTTGTGTAGGAGGTGCCGTAGATTCTGGTGAGCATTTTGTTCTTCTCGCTGCCTCTCCAGTACGCCCCCGCAAGGCTTGTCAGCTTGAACGCCTTGACCGGCTTCGTCGACATCAGGTGCGGACCCGCGCACAGATCCACGAACTCGCCCTGCTGATAAAAACTGATCTCCGCGTCCTCGGGCAGATCCTCGATCAGCTCTACCTTGTACGGCTCATTTTTTTCTTTAAAATATACGATCGCCTCTTCCCTCGGCTTCGTGAAGCGTGTGATCGGAAGCGCCTCCTTGACGATCTTCTTCATCTCCGCCTCGATCTTCTCAAGATCTTCGTTCGTAATCGGCGTATCGCTGTCCACATCGTAGTAAAATCCGTCCGCGATCGACGGGCCGATTGCCAGCTTCACGTCCGGGTACAGACGCTTGATCGCCTGCGCCATGATATGGGAAGTCGTGTGGCGGAACGCGCCCGCGCCCTCCGGGCTGTCGAAGGTCAGGATATTCAGCTCGCAGTCCTCAGAAAGCACCGTGCGCAAATCCTGCACCTCACCGTTTACCTCTCCTGCCGTCGCCACGCGCGCCAGCCCTTCGCTGATATCCGCCGCAATGTCGATCACCGACATCGGCTGCGCGTACTCTTTCTTCGAGCCGTCCTTCAAAGTGATAATCATAATCTTCGTCTCCTTTTCTGATTTTTATACACACGCCGTACTCTGCGCCCGAAAATCTTCGTCCTGCACAAAAAAACCGCCTCTCTCAATCCCAAAAAGGACTGCGAGGGACGGGCAACTTACGTTACTCGCGGTTCCACCCTGCTTGTTTCACAGACCGTCGCGCGGTCTGCTTTTGTAAAACCACTCATTTGGCGATAACGGAGCCGCCGGACCGGATTGGGGCCACTCAGAGTTCGTTTTCAAATGGTTCCGCATAAGGGCTTTCCAGCAGCCGCCCTCTCTCTGGATGCTTCCGCATTCTACTCTTCTCTTCAGCGTGTTTGCATTTTGTTCAATTACTTTTATCAGTATATCATTTTCGGCATTTTTGTCAACACCCGAACGCGCGATTTTCCCGTTTTCATCACCCGATGTTCCCACACGGCCTTTGTTCGTTTTTGACACATCGCATCCCTATGCATTAGCCGAACGCGACGTCCAGCACCATCATCACCATGAAACCGAGCGCGAATCCAATCGTCCCAAGCTTGCCGGACGGTCCCTGTGCAGTCTCCGGAATCAGTTCTTCCACGACCACATAAAGCATGGCCCCGGCCGCGAACGCAAGAAAGCAAGGCAGCAGCGGCAAAATATAATGCGCCAGCAGGATCATGACCGCTCCCGCGGCAGGCTCCACCACCCCGGACGCAACGCCCATACCGAACGCGCCCCAGCGATTCATGCGCTTCTCGCCCGCAAGCGGCAGGCTGATGATCGCGCCCTCCGGAAAATTCTGGATCGCGATGCCCATCGACAGCGCAAACGCCCCGGTCAAAGTAATCCCGGACCGCCTCATGAGCATGCCCGAGAAGACGGCGCCGACCGCCATCCCTTCCGGGATATTGTGCAGCGTCACGGCGAGCATGAGTAGATTCATCCGCTTTCGGCCGCCCTGCGGCTTTCCACCTCTGCCGCAATCGGAAACCTGAGACAGCGCGCGCGCTTTTTCCCCACTCTGGTTTGTCTCCGTGCTCTCGCTGTCCTCCGGGCATGATTGCACAGCCTTTCTGCCCTTCCCCGTACAACACACCTTTGCGCTCCGGGTCTCCTCCGGATATGGCTGCGGGAAATACCGGTCCAGCGCCAGCAGAAACAGAAAGCTGAGCGCCAGCCCGCCGATCGCCGGCAAAAACGCCAGCCGCCCCATGTCCCCGGACAGCTCGATCGCCGGGATCAGCAGCGACCACACGGAAGACGCAACCATAACGCCGGCGGCAAAGCCAAGAAGCGCCTTTTGCAGCCGCAGATCCGGCTCCTTCCTTACAAAGAAAACGCAGGCCGCGCCGAGCGACGTACCCAGAAGCGGAAGCAACAACCCCGCAAGTATCTCCTTCATCTCACTTTTCCACCCCGGCAAACGATCCTCTGTACTATCATATTGCGGATGGGGTGAATGTGTGTAAGCACCAAGCAGATCGTATCCCTGCTTCCATTGTAACGATCCGGCGCATACGACTACCGGAATTCATCCAACAACAGGAAATCTTCCTACTACAATAGATTTATGGTTAATACCCCTTACAGCCAGTAAGGAATTACCCATCTTGTTGCTTAAGCTGTT
>CANQVH010000080.1 GCA_947627245.1 uncultured Lachnospiraceae bacterium
AGCGCGCTGTAGATGCAGTACGCGGAAAATTTCGTGCGCTCCGCCATCGCACCAGAAACGATGGTAGCCGAAGTCGCACAGAACACCGTCTGGAAGATCATCGTCGCGTAGTCGTCGGTCTTCATGCAGAACAGGTCGAGTCCGCCGATCAGCGCACCCGTGCCGCCGAACATGATGCCGAAGCCAATGAACCAGTAGATCGGCGTACCGATACAGAAGTCCATCAGGTTCTTCATCACAATGTTGCCCGCGTTCTTCGCGCGTGTCAGGCCGGTCTCCACCATCGCGAAGCCCGCCTGCATGAAGAATACAAGCGCCGCTCCGACGAGTACCCACGTAGTGTCCAGTCCGGTAATCAGGGTTTTCAGTTCATCCATAATAATTCCTCCTCTCCTCAAACGAAAAGAAGGCGCCGTGGAAATCCACAGCGCCTTCGCTTGATTGACTGTAGTCTACACCTATTTTTTGTCCGGTGTCAACCGCAAATCTAAAAATTTTCTAAATTTGGCTGTATTATAGAAAATGCACAAATCCAAACTCTGATTTTGTGAATTATACACAATCGCGAATCATGCCGCGATCCGCTCTGTGCGCTCCGTCTCCCGTCTGCACCGACCGGCAGCCGCGCGGCGTACCGGCAACGGACGGATGCCCTGACGCGCTGCGCTTCTCTCCGGCAACGACCTGAAAGCCGCAACCCGATCCAGAAGGCAACTCACGCCGATCAGCGCGGCCGCTGTCAGGATCACGAACAGCACCCACAAAAACGCCAGCACCGGAATTGGCGACATGCTCACGCGAATCCCGAACGCCGCCAGAACGACGATCTCCTCCAAAAGCCCTGCCGCCGCGCAGAACCTCCGTCCCTCTGCCGACAACTCCCTGTAGATATTCTCGTGATCTGCTCTCACGGCTTCTTTTCTATCCGTCTTTCCGTATTTTCTTACGGCCTCTTCTCTGTACTCTCCGCCGTATGCTCCCCTGTTCTCCGGTCTGAAATCCTCAGTCTTTCTCATTCTTCGTACTCTCCCAAAATCCCCTTATTTGTTCGAACGCCCGTTCAGAACATTTGTTCTAATTTGCATTCTACTACATCTCGGAAAATTTTGCAAGTACTTTTTCGAACTTTTGTTCGGGAATTTTTTCATTATTTCAGCAGGATCTGGTTCGGCGTTGTATAATAGCTGAAAATCGTGCAGCCCAGCTTTCGCATAAGCGCCTCTTTTTCTTTCGTGTTCCTGTCCCCTTCGCCGTTCACGAGCCAGTCCGGTGCGTCGAAGAAAGCGGCTCTCGGCGCTACAAGCTTATAAAATTTCTTTCCGAGTCCGCCGAATCCGTGATGTCCCATCTGTACGTAATCGGCCTTGAGCTTCTCGCCGTACTCCTCCACAAGAGATTTCGACAGGCTGACGCCCACGTCCGCGCAGAAAAGCATGGTCTCCTCTTTGCCGCTGACCGTAAACAGCAAGGACCCGTCGTTCATCAGATCCTTTGTCATGGATTCCATCTCTTTATTGTATGCGCTCAGGACGTTCATCTTCAGTCCGAGCAAGTCAACCTCATCGCCCTTGTGGAGATACTCCAGCTCGGGAATCTCCAGACTGTCGAAACGGTCCAGCATCGAAAAATCGTCCCACGGCGCTTTTTTCTGCATCAGCTCCAGCTCCGCCCGCTCGGGCGCATAGACATGATGGATCGTAATCCCCTGCGGGTCCTCATAGATGTCCAGAAATGCAGTCATATGATCCGGATGGTAATGCGTCAGGATCCATGCCTCCACGCTGTTCCCGTACGCGCTGATAATCTCCCGCAGGCGGGGAACCTCATAATCAAATCCTCCGTCTACGATCACCAGTCCGTTTTCCGTCGTGATCGTGTAGCACATCTCCTGCTGTCCGGCCGGGTCTCCGAACTGCGTGATCATCCATCCGTCCGTGCCCGGGTCGAGATCCGGAATAACAGAATTTTTGTCCTGCGCCTTTTCCCGCTGCGCCTCCTCGCTCTGAACCTGCGCGACCGTCTCCGCCAGCGCATTTACCTTGGAATTGACCTTCCAGATTCCGAGTCCGACACCTGCAAGGCACAGAACCGCAGCAGCCGTTGCGGCTATCCATCCTTTTTTCATTTTCTTCCTCCTGATGTGTTCTCCGGGTGAGGCTCCCTTATCGCTGCGGGGCGCCTTTCTCCGGCCTGATTTTTCTATTATAATGCATGCCCGATCAGAAGGAAAGAAAAATCTTGCATTCGCAGCCTTTCCCTCGGAGGACTGTGCATAAAAAGAGCCGTCAGCGCGAGCCGACAGCCCCTTCTTTTTATTTCTCTAATGTTTTTGTGATAAAGCTCTTTACCTCGCCCGGCGCGATTCCCAGCGCCGTCGCCAGCTCATTGTGGAGCATCTCCTCCGCGCGTCTCATGCTGCGCTCATCCACCTGACTCAGACGACGTCCCATGCGCGCGGCGCGTTTTCCTTTCCGGTACACGGCCCGGATCAAACGAACCAGATCCGTGCAGTCGCCGCTCTTTAAGTAGCCCTGATAACGCTCGTTGAGCACACGCGGATTCCGATCCTCGCAGATCTCGCCCTCGATCTCCGGAATGTGCTCGATAAAAGCCAGCGCCTCTTCCCTCGTCATCACCGGACGGTTGTAGACCGCCGTGTCGACCGGAATAAAAAGCCTGCCGCCCTGATAGACCGGGGAGAGCGTATAGTAATCCACGTCTTCTCTCGCTCCCTGCATGTCCAGATGACCGACCGCCTCGACCCGGCACACACCCGTCGTCCCGTAGACAATCTGTTCTCCTACCTGATACATCTTCCCAAGCCTCCTTCTGATTCCATATGATTATCATAACAAATCCGCGCGTCGAAATCAAAGGGCTTTTTGAACAAAATTAATCGTTTTTCATCGAACTTTTTTATTCCGTCTGAGACTTCTCAAGATAACTCTTCCTGAGCTGGCCGCACGCCCCCGCGATATCCCGGCCCATCTCTCTGCGTATCGTCGCGTTGATCCCGCGCTGTTCGAGCTTTTTCTGAAAGGCAAGCACAACGCTGCGGTCCGGCTGCACAAAGTCACGCTCTCTGACCGGATTGACCGGGATCAGGTTGACATGGCAATTCAGCCCCGCAAGCAGTCCCGCAAGCTCTTTCGCATCCGTATCCGTGTCGTTCACGCCGCCCACCAGACTGTACTCGAACGTGATCCTACGACCGGTTCGTTCAAAATAATACCTGCAGGCGTCCAAAACATCCCGAAGCTCGTACTGATACGCGACCGGCATCAGTTGCTTTCGCTTTTCCTGATTGGATGCATGCAAAGAAAGAGCAAGCGTGATCTGCAGCCTCTCATCGGCCAGCGCGCGGATCTTCTCCACGATCCCGCAGGTCGAAACCGTGACATTTCTCTGGCTGATATGCAGCCCGTGCTCATTCGTCAGGATCCGCAGGAAGCGCAGCAGATTCTCATAATTGTCCAGCGGCTCGCCAGTCCCCATGACTACGACGTTCGACACACGCTCTCCGGAGATCTTCTGGATCTGGTAAATCTGATCCAGCATCTCCGACGGAAGCAGATTCCGCGTCAGCCCGCCGATCGTGGACGCGCAGAACCGGCAGCCCATCCGACAGCCCGCCTGCGAGGAAATGCACACGGAATTCCCGTGATGATAGCGCATCAGCACGCTCTCGATGACATTCCCGTCGCCAAGACGGAACAGATATTTCTCTGTCCCGTCCAAAGCGGATATCTTTCGGTCTACCGGTTCCAGATGTATGTAATCATAACTCTCCTTCAGCCTGCCGCGAAGAGATGCAGACAGATTCGTCATCTCGTCAAAGCCGTCCGCCAGCTTTTGATGCATCCACTGGTACAGTTGCTTCGCCCGAAACGGCTTCTCCCCCAGAGCAGCGATCTCGTCCGTGAGCTCTTCCATCGTCCGTGACCTGATATCTCTTTTTTCCATTTTCACTCTTCCTCGTCCAGATAGAAGTCCTCGTCCGGTCCTTCCTCCGGATCCAGATAATAATCCATGTCCTGCGGCTCGCTCACCCGGCGCAGTCTGGCGATAAAGAAGCCGTCCGACCGGTGTACGCCCGGCAGCAGTTGGAGATAACCGACCTCCGTCGTCTTGCTTTTCAGCTCGTCACAAATATACGGATTGACGCTCTCCAGACGGAACGGATAATTCTCCAAAAACCATTTGATATTGTATTGATTTTCGTCCGCGCCGATCGTACAGGTGCTGAAGATCAGCACGCCGTCCGGCTTGACGTACTCCTGCACCACAGACAGGATCCGCCGCTGCAGCCGGATGATGTCCTGCTGCTGTTTTTCCGACATCTTGTACTTGATATCCTGCTTCTTCCCGATCACGCCCAGCCCGGAGCACGGCACATCGGCCAGCACGATATCCGCCTTCTGCACGGATTCCGGATCGCGCACGGTCGCATCCTTTAAGACCGCGCGGATATTGATCGCGCCGATCCGATCAATGTTCTCCTGCATCAGCCCGACCTTGTACTCCGATACGTCTCTCGCCTCGACGTATCCGCTGCCCATCAGCTTATCCGCGATGTGCAGGCTCTTTCCGCCCGGCGACGCGCAGACGTCGAAGCAGGTGTCGCCCCAGTTCGGGGCCGCGATCTCTGTCACCAGCATGGAACTGATGTCCTGCACCTGAATCCAGCCCTTCTTGAACGCAGAGACCGCCTTGATATAATTGTAATCGGAAATCTCGAGCGCATAGTCCAGATAGGGATGCTGTCTCACCGTGATCCCCTGATCTTCCAGCTCCGCTATGATCTCCTCCTTCGACGCGCGCGCCAGATTGCAGCGCACGACCGTCGGCTTCTCCATGTGCGTGTCGCGGCAGATCTTCTCCGTCGTCTCATAGCCGAACTGCGCCACCCACTTGCTCAGCATCCAAATCGGAAACGAATACTTCACCGACAGATAATGCAGCGGCTCCACCTTCGGATCCGGATAGCGGACCTGATTCAATCTGCGCGCCGTGCTGCGCAGCACCCCGTTGACAAATCCCTTGAGGTTGTAAAAGCCCTTACGCTGCGCCAGATTGACCGCCTCATTGCAGACGGCGGCGTCCGGCACGCTGTCCATGTATTTCATCTGATAGATCGACATGCGAAGCAGATTGCGGATCAGCGGCTTCATATTGTAGACCGGGACGCTGGAAAACTGCTCGATGATATAATCCATCTGCATGATGTGCTCCAGTGTACCCTCCACGGTCCGCGAAATAAACGCCCGGTCCCTCTTATCCAGATACTGGTACTTCTCCAGCGCCTCACGGAGCACAATATGGCTGTATGCCTCTTCCTCCGTGATCTCCATCAGGATTCCCAGCACGATCTCCCGCAAATTAACCTGATTTGTCATGTGTTCCTCCCCTCAAGCACCGCGTTCCCCTCAGTCGCGGTCTCTCCCTCGCGCCAATATCAGCAGACGCAATAGCTGCAGAACCGAGGCCGCGAGGCTCGCCACATACGTCATGGCCGCCGCGCCGAGCACCTTCTTTCCCGCCGCAAGCTCACTGTCCCCCAGAACATGCCCGTTTTCAAGAATCTTCAGCGCGCGGGACGAAGCGTTGAATTCCACCGGAAGCGTCACGAGCTGGAACACCACCGCCAGAGAAAACAGGATGATGCCAAGCATCAGAAGCGGCCGCATGGAAAAGATCAGTCCCATAATGAAGATCGGCCACGCCAGCGTAGAGCCGAAATTCGCCGCGGGCACCAACGTGCTGCGCAAAACCAGCGGGCCGTATCCGACCTGATGCTGCACCGCGTGTCCGCACTCATGCGCCGCCACACAGACCGCCGCAACCGAATTGGACGCGTAGGTGCTGTCCGAAAGACGCAGCGTCTTCGTCCGCGGATCGTAATGATCCGTCAGCTTCCCCGAAATGTGTTCGATGCGCACGTCGGTGATCCCGGACAACTGAAGCACCCTCTGCGCCGCCATCGCTCCGGTCATCCCGCACATCGCGCGCACGCGCGAATATTTGCTGAACGTGCCGTTGACGTTTGCAGAAGCGATCATCGAAAGCAAAAGCCCTGCAATGACCAGCAGATACGTCCAGTCAAACATGTAACGATAACCTCCGTAACCCATAAAATCAGCTCCTTACTTCTTAATATTTCTCCGTTCTTATATTTCTTCGTTCTTCTTCCTTTGCAGACCGTCAAAACACCTTCGTCCAAAGCGCTGTCCTTGCACTCGCTATGCGCCGAAGACCTCTCCGGGCTTTACCGGATATCCGCGCAGAAACGCGTCAACCGGCATACGCTTTTTCCCTTCCGGCTGCAGCTCCAATACAGAGAGCACACCGTTTCCGGTCCGGATCTTCAGCGCCGTCTTCGTGACCTCCGCCGCCGTGCCCGGCGCCCCGGATTCCGTCTGTACCTCCGCCGCAAACACCTCGGCGTCCTTCGCGCGATCCATTTCAAGGTCAGCCTGCGCCACCGCTCCCATCCGAGCCTCCGCGGCAAATACCTCGGCGTCCTTCGCGCGATCCGTTTCAAGGCCGGCCTGCGCCACCGCTCCCCACAGCTTCAGCGTCTTTCCCCGATACGTCGTGTACGCGCTCGGCCACGGAGCCATGCCGCGGATCAGCCGCTCGATCTGCTCCGCGCTCTTCGTCCAGTCTATCCTTCCGTCCTTTTTCGTCAGCATAGCCGCATACGGCGTCGGACTCTCCTTTAGCTGCTTCTCGTACTGCGCCGTACCGTCGTTTATCGCGTCCAGCGTCCGGATCAGCAGCGACGCCCCCACGGCGCTCAGCTTATCAAACAGGCTTCCTCCGGTCTCGTCCGGCGCAAGCGCTACGGTCTCCTTCAGGATCATGTCTCCGGTATCCAGTCCGGCGTCCATGCGCATGGTCGTGACCCCGGATTCACGCTCTCCTTCTATCACCGCCCACTGGATCGGGGCAGCTCCCCGGTATTTCGGAAGCAGGGAAGCATGCACATTGATGCAGCCGCCCGGCGGGAGATTCAGGATATCCTCCGGTATGATCTGTCCGAACGCAACCACGACGATCGCATCCGGGCGCAGCTCGCGCAAAATCCCGACCCACTGCGGCTCGCGGATGCGCTCCGGCTGATATACCGGAATGCCCGCAGTCAAAGCGGCCTCCTTCACCGGAGGCGCCTGCATCGCCTTGCCGCGCCCCTTTGCCTTATCCGGCTGCGTGAATACCGCCTGCACCTGATAATCCGGGGAATCGATAAGCGCCTGCAGCGTCCCTACCGCGAAATCCGGCGTCCCCATAAAAACAACTTTTTTTATCATCTACTCACCTTCCGTCTCCTGCGCTTCCTCCGCGGTGACCTCAAACAGCTCGCCCTCGACGTACCGCACATACATGATTCCCTCAAGGTGGTCGCACTCATGACAGATCGCCCGCGCCAGAAGCTCCTCGGCCTCCAGCTCAAACTCCTGCATGTTCTCGTCGAGCGCCTTCACTTTCACATGATTCGGACGCGTCACGATCCCGGCCTGCCCCGGAAGGCTCAGGCAGCCCTCCTGTCCGGTCTGTTCGCCGGACTGTTCGAGGATCACCGGGTTAATCAGAACAAGCGGATCGTTTTGCTCCTCTGTTATATCAATTACCACAATCCGCTTTAATATACCGACCTGCGGCGCGGCGAGCCCCACGCCGTTCGCGTCGTACATCGTATCAAGCATATCCTGCACCAACTGCTTCAGCTTCGGCGTCATCTCCTTCACCGGCCTGCAAACCTTCTCCAGCTTTTCGTCTCCCATGATTCTGATCTGTCTCAGTGCCATTTCGTGCCTCCGTTTTTTCTTTAAGATAAAAGCCCGGTCTCACGCTCTCTCGAACTGTACCCGGATCCCCTGAAAACCTGTGTTGATCTCAATGTACTGCTCGATGATATTCTTCATCGCCGTGAGCGCGTTTGCCCGCACATGCTTCACATAAATCACCTTTCGGTAAATATCGTTGATCTTCGCCACCGTCTCGTCCGCCGGTCCTATGACGTTCGCCTCATAACGCTGCGCGATCTGCCGCGTAAAACGGGCAAGGTAGTCGACCGCCACGCCCAGCTTTTTCGGATCCTCCGAAGAGCAGTGCAGCGCCATCATGTTTCCCGCCGGCGGATAGCCGGACAGAGAACGGTACTCCATCTCCTGCCGATAGAACGACAGATAATCCTGCGCCGCCGCGCTCGTGACCGCATAGTTCTCCGGAACATACGTCTGAACCACGACCTCGCCTGCCTCCCGGCCCCTTCCGGCTCTTCCGGCCGCCTGCGTCAGAAGCTCGAACGTGCGCTCCGCCGCCTGATAATCCGCGGCGTTCAGCGAGAGATCCGCAGCCAGAATCCCGACCAGCGTCACATGCGGAAAATCGTGTCCCTTGACGATCATCTGCGTCCCCACGAGAATATCCGCTTCCCCGCTGCCAAACGCGTGCAGGATCTCAGCATGTCCATCCTTGCCGCGCGTCGTATCCGCGTCCATGCGAAGCACACGCGCGCCCGGAAAGCTCTGTCTCACCAGCTCCTCGATCTGCTGCGTCCCGGCCTTGAATCCCCCGATGTAGGAGGAACCGCACTCAGGACATCTGCTGACCGACGCCTGCTCATACCCGCAATAGTGACAGATCAGCTTTCCGTTTTTGTGCAGCGACAGCGAGACGTCGCAGTGCGGACATTTGATCACATGCCCGCACGAGCGGCAGGATACAAAGCCGGAATAGCCTCTGCGATTCAGAAACAGCATCGTCTGCTGTCCCTTTTTCAGCCGGTCGTCGATCTTCTCAAACAGATCTCTGCTTATGATCGACCGATTCCCGTCCCGCAGCTCCTTTCTCATATCGACGATCGTCACCGAGGGCAGCGTCCCTCCGGTCGCACGCCGCGTCAGCGTAAACAATCTGCTTCGCCCGCACTCAGCTTCATGATATGCCTCCAGCGAGGGCGTTGCCGAACCGAGCACAAGCTTTGCCCCCTCCAATGCCGCGCGCTTCTGCGCGGTCTCCCTCGCGTGGTAACGCGGGATCGGTTCACTTTTGTAGGACGGCTCATGCTCTTCATCTATAATAATGATGCCTAATTTCTGAAACGGTGTAAACAGCGCGGACCGCGGTCCGATCATCACATCAATGTCTCCCGTACGCGCCCGCTCAAACTGATCGTAACGCTCCGCCTGCGACAGCCGCGAATGCAGGATCGAGATCCGGTCGCCGAATCTGTGATAAAAGCGGATCACGTTCTGATAGGTGAGGGAAATCTCCGGAATCAGCAGAATTGCCTGCTTTCCCCTGCGCAGCGCCATGTCGATCAGCTCCATATAGACCGCCGTCTTGCCGCTGCCCGTAACCCCGTAGATCAGATACTCGCGATGCTCCGGATCCTCCCATTCGTCCATGATCGTATCGACGATCTTCTGCTGCTCCTCATTCAGCCGGATCTCCGAAGCATCCCCGGAGGGAATCTCCGGGCACGGACCTGCGCCCGGCTCAGGCCCCGCCTCCGGGCCGTCCTGCGCCTGAATGGATTTTTCGTTCTCCATGCGCAGACGCTGCAGCACCGCGGGAGTCCGATAGATCTGCTCCGATTCGCAGACGATCACGCCCTGCTCTTCGAGCGAACGCAGCACGGACGCCGTGATCTTCAGGCTCCCCGTCACAACCTCCCGCGGAAGGACGGTCTCCTCGACAAGCGCCTCCAGAAGCCGTGCCCGCGCTTTCTGGTTCTTCCGGCGAAAATCCTCCAGCTTCGCAAGCGCTTCCACGAGGGGAAGCTTCAGCTTTACCGTCTGTTTTTTGCGCTGTACGGCTCTTTTCCGAAACGGCAGAACCGTGCGCAGCGCCTGCACCGTCGTGGAACCGTAATAATCCCGCATCCAGAGCGCCAGCGCCGTAAGCTTCGACTCAGCCCCGACAAGGTCCGTCTCGATACGCGAAATCTCCTTGAGCTTTTCCGGCGGGCACGCGCTGTACTCCGTAACTCTCAGCACGTAGCCCTTTGTCGGACGGTCGCCGCGCCCAAACGGGACCTCGACAACATTCCCCGGCTCAAGCGTATCCCGAAGCGTCTCCGGAACCTTATACTGAAACGTCTGGTCCAGTCTGCTGTGTGAGATATCAATAATGATATCCGCGAACAATTCCATAAAGCTCTCTATCTTCCTTCCAGTATCTCCTTGATCAGCACACGTTCATCCATCGGATAGTGCTTTCCTTCAATCTCCTGATAATCCTCGTGCCCCTTGCCGGCAAGCACCACGATGTCTCCCGGCTCGCCGTGACGGATCGCATAAGCGATCGCCTCCTTGCGGTCCGTGATCTTCACATATTTTCCGTCGGTCTTCTCTATGCCGGTGATGATATCCGCAATGATATCCTCCGGCTTCTCATAGCGCGGATTGTCAGAGGTGATGATCGTCAGATCCGCCAGACGGCCCGACACCTCGCCCATCTCATAGCGACGCAGCTTCGAGCGGTTCCCTCCGCAGCCGAACAGGCACACCAGACGGTGCGGATGATATTCCCTCAGCGTCGTCAGCAGACTCTCCAGCGCCATCGCATTGTGCGCGTAGTCGATCATCAGCGTGAACTCATCCGACACCTTCACCATCTCGACACGGCCCTTGACCTTCGCCGTCTTCAGCGCCTTCTGGATATCGCCAACCGCGACATTGAAATGCCGGCAGATCGCGATAGCCGTCAGCGAATTGTAGACGCTGAACTTGCCCGGAATGTCGATCTCGACGTCAAACTCCGCGGGCTCGCCGCTTCGCGATGCTCCCGCGCAAATCGCGCGATACGCGATCCCGAGATAGCCGGGCCGCGACACAAGCTGCAGATCCTCCGCGTGGATGTCCGCTTCCTTTGAGAGTCCAAAGCTCTCGATCTCGCACGTATGTCCTTTCAAAATCGCGTCCAGATGCACGTCGTCCGCATTTACAATACCAAGTCTGCACTGCCTAAACAGCCTGCTCTTGCACTCGATATAATCCTCAAAGCTCGCATGCTCCGCGGGTCCGATGTGGTCCGGCTCGATGTTTGTAAATATACCGATCTCAAACGGGATCCCTGCCGTCCGATGCAGCATCAGTCCCTGTGAGGACACCTCCATCACAACGATCTGACATCCCGCGTCCGCCATGCGTCGGAAATATTCCTGTATCGTATAGGACTCCGGCGTCGTGTGCTCGGCCGGGATCGTCTCATCCCCGATGATGATCTCGATCGTCCCGATCAGCCCGACCTTGTAGCCCGCGGACTCAAGGATCGACTTTACCATGTAAGTCGTCGTCGTCTTGCCCTTCGTACCCGTGATGCCGATGATCCTCATCTCTTCCGCCGGATATCCGAAATAGGCCGCCGAGATCAGCGCCATCGCATAGCGCGAATCCTCCACCTGCACGACCGTCACGTCCTCCGGCGTTTCTACCGGCTCTTCGACGATGAGGACCTTCGCGCCCTTTGCTACGACGTCCGGCACGAATTTATGCCCATCCGTGACCGCGCCGCGGATGCAGAAAAACAGAGACCCCTCCTCCACCTTTCTGGAATCGTTGACTACATTCTTCACTTCCACGTCCACCGAGCCCTGCAGACAACGATAATCTGTACGCTCCAACAGTTTTCTTAGTTCCATCCCGGATCATCCTCCACCCGTTTTCGTTTCTTCTATTATATGACGTATTGTCAAAAAAACGATACGCCGCCTGTAAAACAAAAATCGTCATAAATTCATCATAATAGTGTATCATGTTTGCGGGAATACGACAAGAAAATTTATCTTAAAAAACCTGTTGCCTTTATAACCTGAATTTGCTAAGGTATAGGAAGAAAAAGCAGAAGGAATCCCGGAATGCAGAATTATTACGAAATTCTCGGCGTCAGGCGAAACGCCAGCCAAGAAGAAATCAAGAACGCATATCGAAAACTGGCGAAGAAATACCATCCTGATTCCTCCGGGAGCCGCCGGGACAAAGAGCGGTTTCAGGAAATTCAGGAGGCATACGCTGTTCTCTCCAACGAGAGAAAACGCAAAACATACGACTATTACGGACACGAGGCCTACCGCAACAGCTACTATGCGCAGCACGCGGACGACACGCCGGAGACGGGGCACAGCCACGGCGGACATGAGCATTGCGGAGCCTGCGGCGAACACAGACATGGCGAAGATGCCTTCGGCGGGCATGGACACGGGCACGGCGGCTGTGACGGGAGTTGCGGCGGACACGGGCACGGCGAGGGAGACTGCGACGGAAACTGCGAAAGCTGCGGAAATCACAGCGAACCGGCTCCGTTCACAGAAACATTCAAACATGTGGTCCGCATCGCCGTCTGGCTGGATATGGAAGAGACATTTCACGAGGTCGTTAAGGACGCCGTTCTGACGGAGCGCGCCTATGACTCCTTTGCCGTCTTCCAAAAACTTGAGACGGACAAGACATGGCATTTTCAGGTAAAGATCCCGGCGAACACATACGAAAAGCAGAATTTTCCGCTTGAGGACGTCATCGTCGGCAACGAAGAGCTGATCGATTATCTGCACATGAACTATCCGGATAACTGCTATGTCGCGATCATCCTTTTGCGGGACAAGCCCGGCTATACCAGACAGGCCTACCACCTGTATCTGGATTACCCGATCGATTTCCATACCCTTGTGCTGGGCGGTACGATCCTGGTATCCTCCGTCACCGGAGATTTCACCTTTGACGTGCCGGCCGGCACATCGCTGGAGCGAAAGCTGCGCATCCCGAACAAGGGTCTGAATTATCCTCCGGAGATCGGAGTGCGCGGCGACCTGTATCTGAATCTGCATCTGAAGATCCCCAAGGACCTGACCGAAACGCAGCGGCAGGCGCTCGAAGCGGTGCGAAGCGCGTTTTCCGATCAGCCGGATAAATAAAATCAAAGAGGAGGCTCCCATGAAATTTTCATTCAAGGAAGACGGAAAAAGACTCATCGTGATCTGTATCGCGGCCGTGATCATGGCCGCCAACATCGCTACCTTTGTCCGTATCGGAGGCCTGTATCCCGGCGGCGCAACGGGCCTGACGGTCCTGATCCAGCGGGCCGCAAGGCTGTTTTTCCATATTCAGATCCCCTACACGCCGATCAACCTGCTGCTGAACGCAATCCCGGTCTACATCGGCTTCCGCTATATAGGGAAAAAATTTACGCTGTACTCCTGCCTCGTCATCGTGCTGACCGGCGTGCTGACCGACCTGATCCCGCAGTACGCGATCACCTATGACACCCTGCTGATCAGCGTATTCGGCGGCATCATCAGCGGCACCGCCACCAGCCTTTGTCTGCTGATGAACGCGACGACGGGCGGGACGGACTTCATTGCCATCTTTCTCTCAGAGAAAAAGGGCATGGACTCTTGGAACATCATCCTCGCCATCAATGTCGTCATCCTCTCCGCGGCCGGACTGCTCTTCGGCTGGGACAAAGCACTGTACTCGATCATCTTCCAGTACACGTCCACGCAGGTGCTGCATATCCTGTATCAGAAATATCAGCGGAAGACGCTGTTCATCGTCACAGATCACCCGAAGGAGGTCTGTGAGGCCATCTGGAAGCTCAGCGGCCACGGAGCGACGATTCTCGACGGCAAGGGCTCCTACGAGCACGCCACGCGCAGCATCGTCTACTCGGTCGTCTCCAGCGCGGAATCTAAAAAAGTGATCAACGTCGTCCGGGCAACCGACCCGCAGGCGTTCATCAACGCGATCCGCACCGAGCAGCTTACCGGACGTTTCTACAACAAGCCGACCGATTAACCCTGACCGGCGGCGTTTCCGTGATCGCTTCGGACGTTTTGGCAATAGGCCGCCGGATCAACAGCAAGCCTACTGCCGCCTATACGCCAATGCATTAATTTGGGATTAAGATCGATATGCCTCCGGCGGCGCTCTCTATCTCGTCGTCGGACAGCTCCTCCGGGCAGGCGGCGTCCGAGGGTTTATCCGTCTGCTCTGCGGCTGCCTTCGCGTCGCACGTTCCGGCTGCACGCTGCTTTTCCTGCTCTTCTTTTCTCTCTTCAAACATCTTATCTTTCATAACTTATGCTCCTTTCTGCGTTTTGGTAGTGTCAAATCCTACCTGTTTTTTTATTCCAAAACTTAATAAAAACCTTGATCTTAAGGGAAATCTGCAATAAAAAGAGCATTGACCTCCCTTTTCTGGTATAATGTCTATCGCCAAACAAACCTTATACAAAAGGAGCCAATGCTCATGGACATTATACCGTATCTTCTTCCCGAAGGATGGCAGCACAAAGATGCTGGTATGGCAGGCTGTCGCCCTTCTGAATGCCGCCTCCGAGACTGTGGAACTGCTCCGTCTGGAAATGGACAAAACCGCTGCCATGCTTCCGGAATACCCGGTCGTCATGGCAATGAACGGCGTCGGCCCTACCCTCGGCCCGCAGCTCATGGCTGAGATCGGGGATGTGACCCGCTTCACGCACCGTGAGGCACTTACGGCCTTCGCCGGTGTCGATCCCGGAAAGAATGACTCTGGAAAACATATCCAGAAAAGTGTGCGTACGTCAAAGAAAGGATCCCCTTATCTGCGCAGGACACTCTTTCTGATCGTGGACGGCCTGATCCAGCGGTCTCCGGAGGGCGACCCTGTTTACGCCTTTATGGACAAAAAGCGGGCACAGGGCAAACCTTACTATGTCTACATGACCGCCGGTGCAAACAAGTTCCTCCGCATTTATTATGGACGGGTAAGGGAATACCTTGCCTCCCTGTCCGACCCTGGAGAGAGCTAAGTCAAAGTTTCACTTCTGCATCAGGCCAGCGCCAAGCGGTGGCCTTGTTTTGATACCTTTTTTCAACCTGCATAAAATTTTCAAAGTTCACAAATTTCTGCTTGACTTTTTATTTGCAGACTTAATTCAATACCTTTATCAGATGAACTGCTGGTTATTGAACTTCATCTGCAGATATATCCCCCTCAGGCAGTGGG
>CANQVH010000081.1 GCA_947627245.1 uncultured Lachnospiraceae bacterium
TCCGCTTCTTCTGCCATTGCCGGTGCGTATACCATGAATGCTGCCATTGCTGCGGTAAGGATCATCTTCTTTACGTTCGCCTTCATCATTTTGTTGTCCTCCTCTTAATTTCTATCTATGTTTTCGAAATCGTTTTCGTTCTTGTTGATTTGAGTATAGCATGCAAACTCTTTCGCAAATTATTTCTCCAAAAACTTTTTCTGCTTTTTTTCCGGAAAAATGAAATAAAAAACATAAAAATAACCCGGAGCATCCCCATTTGCCTTTCTCGGCAATGCAGATACCCCGAGTTTCTTACAAATCAATGATTCCGGAATCCGTTCAATCCGTCAGATCACACCGGTACCGCCAGCGATTCGACTTTCTTCGTTCTCTTATCCTGATACATCAGGACGTCGCAGCGATGGATCATCGCGTGAAGATCCGCATCCTTATCCGGATTGAAGGCCGCGTAGCCGAACGCCACGTTGAACGGAAAATCGAGCTGGCTCGCCTCTTTTTTTATCACCTCGTTGAAGCGCGCGGTCGCCTCCTCAAGTCCCCCGCTCTTTTTCGCGAGAAGCACAAACTCATCCCCACCGATCCGGTAGCAGGAGCCATGCGCCCCGAATACTTCTTTGATGCACTTATAGCAGCTTTTGATCGCCTGATCGCCCTTTTCATGGCCGAAATTATCATTGATTCCTTTCATATTATTCAGGTCAAAGACGATCGCGCACTGATTGTTCAGGTCTCCGCCTGCAATGATCTCTTTCAGCGCCTCCTCATACGCGTTGCGGTTGAACGCGCCCGTCAGCATGTCCGTTCTGGCAAGCTTCTCGAAATACGACAGCTTCTCTTCCTCCAGTTCAATGTCGTAGTATTCGTGAACCCGCTGCCACATCAGCATCACGATGAAGATCATCGTGCCAAGCGCCATAAAGATCGAAACCTCTCTCAGAAGACTGATATAATAGGAAATCATCTCCATCACGCCGGACGCCACCAAAATATACAGCGGAAGCTTCATGTGAGCAAGATGTCCCGTTTCCTTCTCTCTGCCGCCATATTCGTTCCCTACGGCCTCCCAGCCGGAGACATCCGGCTTCGGTTCCTGCGAGCGCGCTCCCCGTTCCTCGCGATAAATCGCCCAAAACAGATACAGCACATTCATCACGATCAGCCCATGTGTGAGGAACAGCACCTCAAACATATCCACCACACCGAGAATCTGCAGCACCGTCTCCACCGTCACGCACAGCAGATACGTCCCGGCGAACGCCGCAAACCCGGCCTTATGCCTGTCCTCGCATATCGTGTAGATAAACAGGTCGATCAGCGCCGGGAACAGCAGCAGCACCTGCAGATCGATAAAATACAGCACGCCCCCGTTGGGGATGAGCAACTGCAAAAAGCCGCACTGCCGAAGCGACCAGATTGCCACAAGAATCGCAAAAAGTCCCAGGCAAAGCAGGCTTCCGAGCTCCGTCCTTTTTCGCTTGGGCGTGCGCTCGATATGCAGGAAAATACAGATCAGCCCGCAAAAGATGACAATACAGTTCAGCACCAGCACCGGAAGCATATCCAGAATCTTCGTCTCCACACATTCGCCGTGGCTGCCGTATCGGATCGTGGGAATATTGTCCCGAATCGAATCATATGCGATGATATGCCGGATTGTCAGCGTCTTTCCCGCGCTCCCTGCAGGCACGTCGACCACATGCCAGTAGCTTCCCGGAGACTTGCCCCAGCTCCTCTCCTCCATTCCGTACGTATAGATGGTTTCATCGTCCAAAAGTACCTCTACATCGGACTGCGACGACTCGAACAGCAGACTTGTTCCTTTATTAAACGTGTCCGGAAGCGTCTCTGTCCATGTGAGCAAATTCCCTTCCTGCACCGGCTCGACGTCCAGCAGCGTCGTCATCTCCGCGTCTCCGTCAAAGTCCTTCTCTGTCGTATAAAACAGCCGTCCAAGAATCACGGCTGAAAAAAGCGCCACCGCATAAAAACAAAACATCAGTTTTTTTCCTGCGGACATTATAGATCCCTCCTGTCCAAAATTCTGCATTATTATAAAGGGTTCGCTGTTTTTTATCAAGTCTTTCTCACAGAAAGTCTTCTATTGTACATGAAAAAAGCCTGATTAATTTTAGTAAATTTTACAGTTTACCTTTCTATATTATATGTGTTAAACTATCTTAGAACATAGTGAGCCGCATGCGGCTCCATTTATATTTTAAAGAAGGGGGACCTGACTTGATTCGCACAATTTTAAGAGAAGTCAAAGAGTACAAGTGGGCGTCCGTCGTAACGCCCATCTTTATGCTGCTCGAGGTGCTCATGGAGACGATGATCCCGTTTTTGATGGCGTCGATCATCGACAACGGCGTCAACACCGGGGATATCGGCCACATCTACCACATTGGCGGGCTGATGATCGTCGTGGCGGCGATCGGCCTGTTCGCGGGCTTAGGCGGCGGACGGTTCGGGGCAAAAGCGTCCACCGGGCTTGCGCGCAACCTGCGTTTCTCCATGTTCAACCACATCCAGACGTTTTCCTTTTCCAACATCGACAAATTCAGCACGGCCGGGCTGGTGACGCGTCTGACGACCGACGTCACGAACGTCCAGAACGCATACCAGATGATCCTGCGCATGGCGATGCGCGCCCCGGCCAGCATGATCTGCGCGCTCGTAATGGCGTTCGCGATCAACGCGCGGCTCGCGTCGATCTATCTCGTAGCGGTGCTGATCTTAGGCGTCATTCTGTTCTTCATCATCAGCCACGCAACGAAATACTTCCGCCAAGCGTTCCCGAAGTACGACGAGCTGAACGCGTCCATTCAAGAGAATGTTTCCGCGATCCGCGTCGTGAAGGCTTACGTGCGCGAGGATCACGAGACGGGCAAATTAAAAAAAGCAAGCGAGAACATCTACAAGATCTTCGTGAAAGCCGAGTGCAACATCATCTTCAATGCTCCGATCATGCAGTTCACGGTCTACACCTGCATCCTGCTGATCAGTTGGATCGGCGCAAAGATGATCGTCGCGGATTCGCTGACGACGGGCGAGCTCATGAGCCTGCTCGCCTACTGCATGAATATCCTGATGAATCTGATGATGCTCTCGATGGTCTTCGTCACGATCTCGATGAGCACGGCCAGCATGGAGCGTATCTCCGAGGTGCTGAACGAGACGAGCGACCTTCAGAATCCGGAACACCCGCTTATGGAAGTGCCGGACGGCAGCATCACGTTCCGCGACGTGGAATTTTCCTATCATAAGGACAGCCAAGAGCCGGTGCTCAAGGATATCGATCTTGAAATCCGTTCCGGTGAGACGATCGGAATCATCGGCGGAACGGGCAGCGCCAAGACCAGTCTGGTGAATTTGATCAGCCGTCTCTACGACGTCACCTCCGGCGAGATCTTAGTCGGTGGACACAACGTCAAGGACTACGACATGGAAGTCCTGCGTAATCAGGTCGCGGTGGTGCTCCAGAACAACGTCCTGTTCTCCGGCACGATCTATGAGAACCTGCGCTGGGGCGACAAGGACGCGACCAACGAGGAATGTCAGGAGGCGTGTAAGCTCGCCTGCGCCGACGATTTCATCCGGGCGTTTCCGGACGGCTACAATACCTACATAGAGCAAGGCGGCACGAACGTCTCCGGCGGCCAGAAGCAACGCCTGTGCATCGCGCGGGCCCTTCTAAAGAAGCCGAAGATCCTGATCCTCGACGACAGCACGAGTGCCGTGGACACCGCGACCGACGCACGGATCCGCAGGGCGTTCCGCGAGGAAATCCCGAACACGACAAAGCTGATCATCTCGCAGCGCATCTCAAGCGTACAGGACGCCGACCGCATCATCGTCATGGAGGAAGGCCGCATCCACGGCTTCGGCACGCATGACGAGCTGCTTGAATCCGACAGCATTTATCAGGAGGTCTACGAGTCGCAGACGGGCGGCGGAGACTTCGACGAGAAGGGAGGAGATTGATATGCCGGGACCAATGAACCGCGTTCCGCGTGGGCAGAAACCGACGGTAGCCCATCCGGGCAAACTTTTGATGCGGCTGATGGCATACATCTTCCGCGATTATAAGATCCACTGCATCTTTGTGTTTATCCTGATCTTCGCGGGCGTCATCGCCAATGTTCAGGGTACCATGTTTACAAAAAGCCTGATCGACAACTACATCGCTCCGTTCCTTCAGAGCGATCACCCGGACTTTTCACCGCTCGCGCATGCGATCGCGCGCGTGGCCTGTTTTTACCTGATCGGCGTTATCTCCACGTTCGCGTACAACCGCATCATGGTGTCGGTGACACAGGGCGTGCTGCGCAACCTGCGCGATGAGCTGTTTGAACATATGGAGAAGCTACCGATCCGCTACTTTGATACCCACCAGCACGGCGATATCATGTCCGTCTATACAAACGACATCGATACGCTGCGCCAGATGGTGAGCCAGAGTATCCCGCAGATCATCAATAGCGCTTTTACGATCGTCAGCGTCCTTGTCAGCATGATGATCCTGAGCATCCCGCTCACGCTCGTAACGCTCGTGATGGTCGGACTGATGCTGATCTGCACGCGGTACGCGACGAGCCGCAGCGGCAAATATTTCCGCGAACAGCAGAAAAATCTGGGCGCGGTCAACGCCTATATCGAGGAATCCGTCAGCGGACAGAAGGTCGTCAAGGTCTTCTGCCATGAGGACGAAAACATCCGGAAGTTTACCGAACTGAACGATCAGCTCTTCTACAGCGCGGATCAGGCCAACACCTTTGTCAACTTCCTAGGCCCGATCAACGCGCAGATCGGCAACATCAACTACGTGGTCTGCGCGATCGTCGGCGGAATCCTCGCGCTGAACGGCTTCGGCGGCTTCACGCTCGGCGGCCTCGCGAGCTTCCTGACCTTCAATAAGAGCTTCAACGGACCGATCAACCAAGTCAGCCAGCAGTTCAACGCCATCGTCATGGCGCTCGCCGGTGCGGACCGTATCTTCCGCCTGCTCGACGAAAAGCCGGAGGTAGACAACGGCTATGTGACGCTCGTCCATGTCACGGAGGAGAATGGCGAGCTTAAAGAAAGCGCGACGCGCACCGGACGCTGGGCATGGAAACACACGCATCAGGCGGACGGAAGCGTGGATTATGTAGAGTTGCGCGGAGACGTGGTTTTCGACGGCGTGGATTTCGGCTACACCGACGACAAGATGGTGCTCCACGACATCAAGATGTACGCGACACCCGGCCAGAAGATTGCCTTCGTTGGCTCGACCGGCGCCGGTAAGACGACGATCACGAACCTGATCAACCGTTTCTACGACATTCAGGACGGCAAGATCCGCTATGACGGGATCAACATCAACAAAATAAAAAAGGCGGATCTGCGCCGCTCCCTCGGGATCGTGCTGCAGGATACCCACCTGTTCACCGGCACGGTCAAGGAAAATATCCGCTTCGGCAAGCTGGACGCCACCGACGAGGAGATTATCGCGGCCGCGAAGCTCGCGAATGCGGACGGCTTTATCCGCAGGCTGCCGAACGGTTATGACACAATGCTCACCGGCGACGGCGCGAATTTAAGTCAGGGCCAGCGTCAGCTCCTCGCGATCGCGCGGGCGGCCATCGCGGATCCGCCAGTACTGATCCTCGACGAAGCGACCAGCTCCATCGACACCCGCACGGAGCGCATCGTCCAGAGCGGCATGGACCGCCTGATGAACGGCCGCACGACCTTCGTCATCGCCCACCGTCTCTCCACCGTGCGCAACTCCGACTGCATCATGGTGCTCGAGCAGGGCCGCATCATCGAACGCGGCACGCACGACCAGCTCATCGAGGAGAAAGGAAAGTATTACCAGCTCTACACTGGGAACAGCGTCGTCGCGTAACCGCCAAACAACATAAGACCCGGCAGACCGGAATAAACCATCCGGAAGCCGGGTTTTTTATCTTAGATATCTTTTATGTTTTTATCCAGCAGCTTCTGCGCATCCGGAAACGGGCCGAGGCTGCGCCTGAGGATACCGTGCATCTGCGCGATCGCCACGCCGTAATTTGTGATTGGGGCGCCCGCATCAACCGCCTGCCGCACCCGATACTGCATCTCGCGCTCATTCAGCATACAGCCTCCGCAATGCACGATCAGCGCGTACTTCGAGAAGTCTTCCGGAAAGCCCATGCCAGAGGTAAACTCAAAATTAAGATTCGCCGAGGCATACTCCTGAATCCAGCGCGGCAGCTTGACTGTCCCTATGTCGTCGCATTGGCGATGGTGGGTGCAGCCCTCAGCAATCAGCACCGTGTCGCCGTCCTTCAGATGATCGAGTTGCGCTGCTCCGTGAATTGCCGCGTTCAGATCTCCCTTGTAACGCACAAACAGAATTGAAAACGAAGTCAACAAAATGTCCTGCGGCGTATCCTTTGAGACCGAACCGAACGCCTGCGAATCCGTGATCACAAGACGCGGTTTCCTCTGTAGGGAGGCCAGCGTCTCCTTCAGCTCGCTCTCCCGCGTGACGACCGCCGCCGCTCCCGCCTCAAGGATATCGCGGATCGTCTGCTGCTGCGGCAGGATCAGCCGTCCCTTCGGAGCCGCAGAATCAATCGGCACGACGAGCACCACGACGTCGTTCGGCGAAAGCAGATCCGCGACGATGCGTTTGCGGTTCTCCTCCTGCTTCACGAGCCGCGCGATCAGCTCTTTTAATTCGTAAATATTCTGCCCGGTCTTCGCGCTGACAAAAATTGTATTATCTGTCGGACTTCCATGTACCTGCTCTGTCTTACCCTGCGCCATCTGTGAATTTGCATCTGATAAATCTCTGCCTGTGGATTCTGCCTCATCATCTGGCACATCCGCTTCCATCTTCTTGGAACCTTCTCTGGTCTTATCATCAAGCAAATCCGCCTTATTGTATACGACCGCATAGGGAATCCGCTTGTCCTCAAAGAGCGCGACCAACCCTCGGTCCGCCTCGCTCATACCCTTCTGCGCGTCGAGCACCAGCACCGCCACATCCGTGTAGTTGAGCACCTGCCGCGCCCGTTTCACGCGCAGCTCTCCCAGCTCTCCCTCGTCGTCAATGCCCGGCGTGTCGATGATCACCACCGGACCAAGCGGCAAAAGCTCCATCGCTTTTTTGACCGGATCCGTGGTCGTCCCCTTCACGTCCGAGACAAGCGCCATCTCCTGCCCCGTCACCGCGTTCACAACACTCGATTTCCCGGCATTGCGCACCCCGAAAAAGCCGATGTGCACACGTTCCGCCGATACCATATCATTCATACTCATTTGTCCGTCTCCTCTAAAGCAGGTGTCAGCCATGTTTTCTTCTTTAAAATATATCAAAAACTTGCTCGCCTTTCAACCGCATCTGTACAGTTCTCATCAGCGGTGGTCTGATACAGTTCCCGTCAGTGGTAGTCTGATACAGTTCTCGTCAATGATGGTATGCCCCGGGATTCTCCGGTAAAATATTGTCCGAGATTCGCCAACAAAATGATTCGTACAAATCGCTCCCGATCATTCGTCAGGCTCCCGCACAAGCCCCTCCGGCGTGAGCCGGTATACCACGCTGCAGACCTCCGCAATATATTTTCGGTCGTGCGATATGCTGATCACCGCTCCGGGGAATTCGTGTATCATCTTCCGGATTACCGGACCGGACAGCGGGGAAAAATTTCTTGTGGGTTCGTCCAAAATCAGAACATTCGCGCCGGACATGCTCATCTTCAAAAGCAGCACCTTCGCTTTCTGTCCTCCGGACATCTCGCAGATAGGGCGTTCCATTTCGTCTGCCGTAAATTTCAGCGAACCGAGATAAGTTCTGATCCTTGTGCGTTTTTCTTTGTTGCCGGATCTGTCAAGAAAGTCCACCGGCGTCATCTCAGGATCTAAAAGCTCCTCATAGCTTTGCGGCATGTACTCCGCCCGGATATCCGGCCTCTCCAGAAGTTCATCAGCGATCTTTTTCAGCAACGTAGTTTTGCCGACGCCATTTGCCCCGACAATGCAGATCTTCTCCGGGCCCCGGATTCGAAGGAAGATGTTTCTCGCCAGAAGCCTCGCGTTCTGTGCGTCGTCCGAAATCCGCGAATCAGTACGTTCGGCAGATTGCTCTGCATGTGTGCTCACGCCTCGCGCACCGCCCGGCGTCCACAGCTCATCCAGCGAATACTCGATGACCGTCTTGCCCGCCGGCATGCCGGACTCCTGCCCGCCCAGCTTGAAAAAGATAGCCTCCTCCTGCTCCGGCAGCTCCGTCATCTTTTCGTCCTGCCGTGCGAACCGTTTGCCCATCGCCTTGATGACATGCATCTTATCCTTCAGGTTTTTGGCTTCGCCGGGGCTTTGCCTTGAGACCGCCGCCTGCGCATGTTCCACGCTCTGATATATTTTCCGAAATCGTTCTTCCCGAAGCTTCTTTTCCTTGCGGTCGTTCAGCGCCTGTTGCTCCTGCCTCTCAAAGCTGTGAAGCCGCTCCCGCACATAATCACGGTACGGCATTTTTACGACCGTATATCTGCTTTTTGTTTTTCGTCTGATCTGCTCCAGATGCACCACCATGTTGGCGGTATTTTCAATCAACGTCTCGTCGTGGGAAATAAAGAGCACAATCCTTTTCCAGCCATTGATCACCGTTTCCAGCAGTTCCAGCGTGGCAAGGTCAATATCGTTGGAAGGCTCGTCCAGAAGCAGCGCCGTCGGCTCCTGTATCAGCAGTTTCATGAGCTGCGCTTTTACCTTTTCTCCGCCGGAAAGACTGCCCAGCATTTGCTCCCGATAGAAAAATTCCGGTTCGACACCGAACTCCCCGGTCAGCCTTGCCAGCTCCTTCGGCGTCTGATTCCAAAAGCACTCTTCCTTTGTGAAAAATTCGTATAATGTTTTCCGACTGTCCTTTTCCGGCAACTCCTGAGGCAAGTAGCCCAGCTTTTCGTTCCCGAGTATGCGCGTTCCCTTGGCCTCGGCGTACTCCTCTGTCAGCACCGGATCATACAGCCACTTCATCAGGGTCGACTTGCCGTTTCCCTCCTCCCCGACGATCACCGCCTTGTCCCCGTCGTTCAGCACCAAATTAAAGTCCTCCAATATCACGCGCAGATCCTTTCTGTGAGTGATCGTAAGTCCGTTTATCTGTAACATGGTCTCCTCCCTTCCTCAAAACAGGAAAATCTCTCCCAGACTGCCGCATGCTTTGTTCACTGCAACGGCACTCTTACACAGATTTGAGCACCAAAACAGGCCTGTCTTGCATACGCAAAACAGACCCGCAAAAAGAGACCTTTTTCTTTTCTCTCAGAAACAAAAAGGAAACCATCCACGCGATCTTTTCATTTAAGCGTACACAACCTGCATGCCTCCCAAAAAAATCCCGGGACACATGACAACAAGGAGCCTGTCCGGATCCTCCCAAATATGTGCTTCACTTAAATAAAGTTATCTGTCGATCATTTCCTCACCATACACAGCTTATGCTTTTTCTGATTCGTCCTGAACAATGTAACATTTATCAGACAGGTTTGTCAAGTATATCATTTTTCATGATGATGACTTTTACAATTTATATTTCGTCATTAGATATAATCCTCAACCTTCTACATTCCCCGCAATAATATCTATCATCTGTCTCGGTGTCACTACAAATGGTTTTGCCGGAAAATGTTTGATGTTACCTGTGACAAGGTAGGCATCTTCCAGTTTTCGTTCTTCCATAACCACCTCGTAAAACACTCGATCCTTTAAATCAGGCAACTCTATATCCATCTCTTTCGCATCAACACATATCCCAAGTCGCTCCAGCTCACCAACAGTATCTTCTATAATATTCTGCGTGAAATGAAACTTTGGTCGTGCAAGCACTTCTTTATACTCCCGGACGATGCGCTTGTCCAAAAGCGGAACAATCATGCCTCTATATGTCAACTCCAGTACATTGCCCGGAGGTGAACTCCATTTCAACAAAGCAGAAACCAGAACATTCGTATCGATAACCGCATAATATTTCATGCGTTTTCGCACCTCCGCGCAACAGAGATTTCCGCGTTGATCTCATCCAACGTCATTTCCGATATTCCATTTTCAGCCGCAATACGGCTCGCTTCTTTCATTGCCCTCAATCCGCGGTTCTCCGGTTCTCTATCCAGTTTCATATTAAATGGAATTCCATTTTCCTGAACAAGCTTTGACATGCACATCCTGAAATAAGTCGGAAGATCCATACCAAGTCTTTCACAGATATCCGCTGCCTTGATCCTCATAGTTTCTTCCGCGCGGAACTGAACTAATGTATTTGCCATGATCTGTTCCTCCTTTCACGTTCCAATCCAATTATACATGATTCTGTTTTCATTTGCAATCATTTGATGGCATTTGAAAGATTCTTTTCTTTTTCAAAAAATGCTTCCTTTAATCGCTCATATTCTTCGCCTGTGCAAGCCTTGCGGCACATTGGCGCAAACGATTCTGTAACTTTAAAACATTCTTTCAATTTCTCACAGGGATATTCCGCACATTCTCTTTGCTTGCAACAAAGCCTGTTTCGTCCTTTTCAATTTTGATTACGAAAGGAAACTTATCATATTTTACACACATATAAAAATCAGCCTCCGGAAAAATGTCTTGTCTGGCTTTGTCAAAGAAATGTTCCCCGCCATTCTTTTTTAAGCTGCTGATCCTCTGTTCCATTTCCGGAAATCTCCTGCCTTCCAGAAGACTTTTGATATACTCCGCGCACAGCTCGTCTTCCGGCGCCGGTTTCACGCCTTCATTCCCCATACACACAAGAGAAACCGTTTGCGGCCGCTTGGCAAGGATGTACCCGGCTACCGCTTTTGCGTTGACAAGGCTTCCGGTGATTATTTCACTCGCGCAAGATGCATTGACAATTCCCTGTGTTCCCGCACTGGTAGTATGTATGACCGTTTTGCCGGCCACATCCTTCTTCAAAATAGTTGACGGCGAATTGCCGTAATCAAACCCGTCACATTTTCTGCCATGCCGTTCCCCTACAAGAACACTGTTTGGAATACGCTGTCTAAAGGAAAATGCTTCTTCTATCGTTCCGACAGGACGTATCTGTTTTGCGCCCATGTCATACAGATAACATTCCAGCGAAAACGCCCGGAAGACATCAATGATGACAGTCAGTCCCTTCGCCTGTTTCGCGCCCTCGATCAAATGCAGAATGTTTACATTACACATATGCTTTTTACCCTTCTCGCAAATCTGTTTTCTATTTCCGTCTTTTTCAGCTAATCATTTGCAGACTTAATGCAAATGCCAAGATTCGTGTGTCTGGCTATCGAGTTTAATCCATCCTCAATATACGCCCACGACTCTTTGTAATCCCCATTCACAGAAAAGTCCGAATCGCAGATAAACTTTGTAAATCCTTCCACATCATTCTTGTATTTCTTCGCGAATTTATATGCATCTGTTTCTTTTTCCTCATCTGTACTATTGCGCTTATTATGTAGCACATGGTCAAGATTGCAGGACATGTAATATACCCGGTATGGCACCTGCCATATCTGTCCTGTCCCTCTTAACTTGTATAAATTATCCGTCTTCTGTTTGTTTCGTTCAATAATCCCCTGAGGATCCGGAGTATGAATCCCGTCAGACTCATAGAATACTTCATCATGCTCTGAGTCCATGATCAAAAATTTGATTCAGCATAACGCCTAATGCCGTATCATCAGAAGGTCCCTCTACAATAACGAGTACGACTTTTTTACGAGTCAAAAGCCTCACCCGCCTCTCTGAATGCTAACGCGATTTCAAAGTTATTTGTCGGATCATACACTTCCTCGCTCTGCTCTCCCAGAACAATATCACGGTAATAGAAATCCCGGAGATTGTTGTTCCCTTTCACATTGGTAAATCGAATGTAGCGATTTTCCGGATTCGTCGTTGTGAAAGCGATAAATCCTTTGTCAATCGTTTCAAGCGGCCTTAAATTATGAGATGTAAAGATCAACTGCCCTTTGCCCTTCTCTGAAATGATATTCAGCAATTCTCCAAGCAAATATTCAAAAATCCCTGAATCCATTTCATCGATCGCCACTGTAATCGACGGATTATTATATACCATAATCAATAACTGTAAGATTGAAACGATTTTTTTAATTCCGGCCGATTCATATCTAAACGGGATCGCTTTCCCATTTTTCAATGACATGAACTGTACTAATCTGCGGGGATTCCCTTCTTTTGAAACGTCTGAGCCTAAATCCACAACGCTTAATGTTAGACCCGGAACTAATTGCTGCAAGACAATATTCATGTTGTCAATCACCTTATTCACAAGTTCCATAGCTTCGTCCGGAACCGGTGTCGGCACTTCCAATGGAAATACAAGATTGCCGATCATTTCAGTTTTGTTATCTCTATATCTAAAGGATAACGGCAAAGCATTCATGTTTATTAAACCTTCATGCTGCGTATCAATGATAAAAAGTTCTCTATGTCCAAATAAATTTAAGCCATTAATAACATCCACATATAATTTAACATTGCAGTCTCTTCTAAAACGATTTATCATCTCTCTGGAAAAAATAAACGATCTTGACTGCGCCTGAGTCAATCGTTTTGTCAGAAGAAGTTCCATAATATCTTCATTATTCTTTTCCAGCAGCTCATTGTACTTTGACCTAGGCAAAAATACTTCGGATGTTCTTGTATCTATAAGCGTGCTTTTACGTATCTTCTTTTCGTCAGATATATAGCTAAAACTCAATATCTCATCAAAAATCTGCGCCTTATATTTGGTTTCAAAGCTCTCAAGCTCATTCTCTTCAATCTGAGATTCATCAATCACTTTCCTCATAGAGAATTGATACCAAATGTCATAGAGTGCTTTTTCTTTCTGCATCTTAAATTGAAATTTAAGTGTTGAATACTGTGTATTAATGTTAATATAATCTGCATACTGCTCAGGAATCGCTTTCCCACACAGAGAAAGCTTCAGCACTTGCAGCGCATCAATCAGCGCAGTCTTTCCGGAACCATTCTGCCCGTACACACCTACGATACTGGCGCGATAATCCTTTCTGCGGTTTTCAAGATCAAGCGTTCCCTTTTTGACATTCTTAAAATTCTCTATAGAAATGTTTACTATCCGAAACATGCGCTTGTCCATGGTATCCTCCACATATGTCTTAAATAAATATTACTTTTTAGTATTATATCATTCCCTTTTCACTATTACAATATTAAATCTAAATTTCGATACTTTTTGTTTCGTTTTCTTTTTTCTTTCGATGGTATGCAATAAAATTATATGCGTTATTCAAAAACAAAAAAATACCGTTAGATAAAATTTTAAAATATACATTACTATTGATTGCGTTATAATGAGATTATTTATCCAAACCCAATTACTACAACCTCATCTCTGGAAGGATCCGGCTTTTGCGCCAGTATCTCTAACACGAACGTCTCTATTCCGTTCAAAGTGACATCTAAAGAAACACTGAAAATATCACTTTAAGGCCATGATCTATGTAACGTACCTGTTCCATACCTCCCAATCAATAATCCAGACTGTTTTCATTCAGCAAAAAGTCATAGATACCCATGACCAGCACCCCATCTTCATTGTAATAGGGTGCAGGCGCGCATTCCGCAATCCCAAATCCGTAAAATAATATTTGATCGGCGTATCGATATACTTCTTTCCCTTAATATCATAGCGAAGCGCGCTGTCAATCAGAAAGGAATCACAAAAATACTCAATATACCTTTTAATCGTTGCGTTACTGATCGTTTTCTTCTTAACCGTTTTGAAAGTTGACGACAGTTTTGTTGGATTTGTAAGTGAACCGATAGCAGATGAAAGAATGTTTAAAAGCTCCTCCAGCTCTGCCCGATTGCGTACACTGTATCTGCCCACAATATCTGAAATATATGTTTTCTACTAACTATTCTTGCGAGTTATCGCAAAATTTTTCAATAGAATCGTATCCCATAGCGGTTGATTTTACAAGCTCTATTTAAAATTTTTGTTACACGCGGACGGCTCGCCCGATCGCCTTGCCCATTACATAGGCTCCAAGCGGCCCGACCATGTTGATATCCGCGGACACTTCTCCCGTAGAAACCGCATAAATCGAATCGCCGTCCGCCATCGTATGGACAGGCCGGATTGCCCGCGCATATCCGTTGTGCGCCATGGAAGCAACCTTGTTCAGTGCCGTTTTATCCATTCCCGCGTTTGTGACGATGATGCCGAGCGTGGTGTTCCCCGAAAAAAGATTCTGCGTTTTCATCAAAGCATAGTAATAATCAAACTCCGACGAAAGAAGGCGGCCGTTCTCATCTCTTGCTCCCGCCAGCTTCTCGTTGGTATCGATATCATAGATATCGCCGAGCGCGTTGACTGCGACAATTGCCCCGATTCTGAGCGCTCCGAACTCCACGGCATAAGCTCCGATCCCCGACTTCATACACGCCTCCATACCACGGTATTTGCCGACGGTACAACCCGTACCCGCGCCGACAGAGCCCTCCTTCATCGACCCGTA
>CANQVH010000082.1 GCA_947627245.1 uncultured Lachnospiraceae bacterium
TTTGGTAGTCGTAAGACGGGTTAATGCTGAACATGAACAGATCTACAAGCCCGGTATCGAGGATCTGTCTGGCAATAGCGGGATTGTGAGAGGAAAAGCCAAAGTGACGGATGGTTCCGTCCGCCTTGAGAGATTTCATATATTCCCACAGACCGCCGTTCATCACCTCGTCGAGGTCTTCTTCATCGTCCACGCAATGAAGAAAACCCATGTCGGTGTAGTCCGTCCCCAGCAGATTCAGATTCCATGAGAACTGCTCCTTGATCTCCGCGAGGTTTCTCGTCCAGCCGTATTTTCCGCCCTTGTATATGGCGCCGAAGTGTATCTGCGTCAAAATTTTCTCCCGCCGCCCGGCAAACGCCTCCGCATAGGCGTACCAAGGCGCTTCTACCGAAGGAGCCAGGTCAAAGTAATTGATCCCGTTTTCAATGGCGGTATTCAAAATAGCGACCATTTCCTCTTTTGTACCGGAAAGGCTTCCCGCGCCAAGACCGATCACGCTGATTTTTTCGCCGCCATGCGGCAATGTACGATATTCCATAGGTTCCTCCATTAAAAGCTGTTTTGAATCAGCCACTGTTCGGCGGCACGGACTTCCTCTGTCACGTCGGTACCGTCGGAGAGGATCACTTTTTCCTCCGGAAGCTCCCCGAAAATATCCAGATGAGCCTTTTCCGCCACCACGTTTTTGAAGTAGTTGTTTTCATCGGAGAAGCCGGGATCGGGCTGAAGCTGGCAAACACTGTAACCCTCCATGATTGCGGTGACTGCCACTCCGTGGAGCGTAAGACCGGCATACCGGCCAAGATCCGCTCCATACGGTCCCGCGTCCTTGTAGATGCGCACCACATCGCCAAGAAGCTGTTCCTTTTCGTCTTCTGTCAACGGATTCAAGCTCTGTACGGTGTGAATATTGTCTTTCACCTGCTCCAGTGTGGACATGCCGGACAGGTTGCAGATCACGCCGTCCAGCCCGCCGGTAAACCGCATAGCCCAGGACGCAACAGAGGCGTCGGCATCCATTTCATTCAGCCGTTCTTTCACCTTTTCCGGCACCATCGCAAGGCCGCCGCCTTTGACCGGCTCCATAATGACTACCAGCTTGCCATGCCTGCGGATCACCTCATAGGCTTCTCTGGCCCGTACCAGTTCGCTGTTCCAATCCAAATAGTTTACCGGGATCTGAACAAACTCAAATTCCGGATGCTCGGTCAGGATCCGGTCAAGAAGCTCCGGAGAGGAGTGGAAAGAAAAGCCCAGGTGTTTGATTTTTCCATCTGCTTTCCATTTTAGGGCGTGATCGATGAGGTGACAGGTTTTGACGACGCCGCCATTACCATCCACCCCGTCATAGTAGACGGTCTGGAAATTATGGAGCAGATAGTAGTCAATGTAATCCACGCCCAGGTTCTTAAGCTGCTGTGCGAAGATCGGCTCGATCTCATCCTCCGTTTTCAGATTGAACGTAGGGAATTTCGTGGCAATCAGGATATTTCCCCTGGGATGACGTTCGATGACGGCTTTGCGGACGGCTTCCTCGCTCTTGCCGTTGTGGTAGACATAGCTTGTATCGAAGTAATTGTAGCCCGCTTCGATAAAGGTATCTACCATCTGAAATAGCTGCTCATAATCAAAGTCGGTCGGCTCGTTTGATTTTACGGGCAGACGCATCATGCCGAACCCTAATTTGCTTTTCAGTGCCATTTTCCATGTCCTCCTTATAGATTATTTTAGACTTTGCCCAAACGCATATAACTCATGCAGTTTGTCTTCCGATTTGTTCTGCTTGTCGAAGGCTGTGAAAATGCCCATATTCTCCAGCTTCAGATAAGCGAGAAACGAATTTTGATACTCGTAGATCGCGCCGCCGTACACATCATCGCTGCCAGAGCTTAAAATCAGCGCCGCTTTTTTCAGATTTTTCGGTTTGTCCAGCGCGTAAATGCGGTTAATGGCGCATTGAAGCTGCCCGGTGAAGCTGTGATAATAGACCGGGGATGCCAGCACGATCATTTCCGCCTCATCGAGAACCGGATAGAGCTCCTGCATATCATCGTTTTGTATGCATTTGCCGTTCCCTTTGGTGTGGCAGTATTCACACGCAAGACAGCCGGCGATTTTCTTTTGACAGACCGGCACGACGGTTATCTCATGCCCATTTTCCTTTGCCCCTGAGACAAAGGCTTCCACCATGGCGGCCGTGTTCCCGTTTGGGCGGGGGCTGCCGTTTAACACAATAATCTCCATGGTTTCCTCCATCTTCAGCTCTGACCGTTAGCAGCGATAATTTCATCCAATGCGATATGGGGATTTCGGTAACGTGCGTTCGGATTCGGCTCCTTCACCGTTGCAAACTGGATCGCTTTTGTCGGACACGCCTGGATACAGGCCATGCAGTTGGCGCAATCCGTATAGTCGTAGGCAGGTTTCCTGTCTTCCAAGTGGATACAACCCATGGGGCATACTTTTGTGCAGGTACCGCACCCTACGCAGGCGTCCGTCACGCGGTACAGCGGAAACGAATACATTGGTCCGTTCTTTTTGACCATGTCTGTATATCCCCTGTAAAAGTCGGTTTCTTCTACAGGCGCGGGCTGGATGAACCTCTTTCCGGCGTCTATATCGGCCTTGATCTTCGCAATGTGTTCATCTACCTTCTTTTCCGGGTCGATGCTTCTCTGCTGATCCATATCGAATACGATCAGAGCATTGTCCATCATGATGATCGTATTGATGTAGTTTGCCTCCTTGCCGATGCTTTTCAGGAAATCCTGTGTGCGTTCGGCTACGCCACCGTGATGGCAGCCGTATGTAACAACAACATAAAAGTAGTTCGTATCAAACTCGGAATCGCAAATGAAGCGCTTCACCAAAGCCGGAATCTCAAACTCAAAGAGAGGGCAGATGATACCGATCCTGTCCGCTTTATAATGCCGATTCGTTTTGTTCAACTCCTGCGGAATGCTGAGCAGTTCGTCATCCAGATGCTTTGCCACATAAAGACTGTTGCCAGTCGCAGTAAAATAAAAGACCATCGTATCCCTCTTAGTTTATTCTGCTACGGTAAACACTGCGGTTACATCTCCGCTGCCGAGCGCCTTTTTCCAGTCTGTAAGATCGTCAATTTTCCCGATCCGGGTATAGCTCCATGAATTGGAACCGTAAAAGATGACGATCTGATTCCCGCTATAAAGTACAATATCGCCCTCGGTCGTAGTAGTCTGATGGTTGTCGGTTGTAAGTCCTTTTCCAAGCGGCCCTACCTTTTCAAAACCGGAATAGTCGCTCATTTCAATGGTTACGGGGCCTTCCTTCATCATATCAATCAGTTCGTTTACCGCCTGATTCTGCTCCAAAGTGGCGGTAAACGTGTAATCGCCGATCTGTACATTCATTTTCATTTCGGTTTCAACCTCCTGTGTATCGCTGTCTTCGCTTGTACCGGTATTTCTGTTATCACTCGCACTAATATCCCTGTTTTCCTGCGCAGCGCAAGCGGCCAAGGCAAACGCCAGAACAAGCGCAAGGAAAAGCATACCAAACCTTTTCATTGCAAACCTCCGTATTGTTTTTCGTCCACCGGTTCCAGCCATTCATTTGAGCTGTTTTCTCCGGGGACTTCGATTGCCAGATGGCTAAACCAGCTGTCCCGCGCGGCGCCGTGCCAGTGCTTCACGCCAGCGGGAATATTGACGCAGTCGCCGGGCTTCATCTCCCACGGCTTCCTTGCCCCACACCTGTACGTACCCGCGGCCGCCGATGCAGATGAGGATCTGTCCGCCGCCCTTGTCGGCATGGTGAATGTGCCAGTTGTTCCGGCAGCCCGGTTCAAAGGTCACGTTGAAAATACCTACCTGCTCTTTGGAAACCGGCGCAAGGTAGCTCTGCCCGATGAAATACTGTTTGAAGCCGTCATTCGGCGCGCCGATCGGGAACAAAATGGTGTTTTGGTATTTGTCCTTCTCGGTCAATTCCGGCTCGGTTTCGTTCCATACGTCCTTCGCGAGTCTGAACACCGCCCATGCCTTGGGCCAGCCGACATAAAAGCCCACATGGGTCACAATCGCGGCGATCTCCGCTTTCGTCACGCCGTGAGCCTTGGCGTTTTCCAGATGATAGGTCAGCGACGAATCGGTGATGCCTGAACTCATCAGCGCAACAACGGTGATGATACAGCGCGTTTTGAGGTCGATGTCAGGGTTGTTCCAGTTCTCGCCAAAGAGAACGTCATCATTGAAATGGGCAAAATCCGGGACGAAACGCCCAAGTTGATCCTTTCCCGCAGTCTGTGCAATCTTTTTCAAGATAAAAACCCTCCTTGTGTTATAATTTGTCTGTTAATCAATCATTTTTGTGATTGAGAAATAAACTTCAACTCCCCATATATCGTCACGGTTTGCCTCATGATCTGCAATCACCGTTTCGGTGAGATCGTCCGTTTCGGTAAAATATCCCACAGGCGTTGCCGTAATATTTGCGCCGGCAACATCCTTAAAATAAAGCCGAAGTTGTCCGCCGGAGAACAGATAGATTTCACCGGCCTTAATATCCGTCACCGTAATTTCGTCATCCTGTGTATAAGTTCCTCTGATGTTGTGTGCCGCGAAGCCCTGTTCTTCATCGTATTCAGTAGACGGGAACAAAAGGGTACTGCTTGTCAAATATCCGAGCATGGTATTTACAGCGGCGTTGTTGTACATATCTACCGTGTAAGTTTCCCCATCGCCCTGTCCGATACTGACCTGAACGGCGCCTTCCAGCATTTCGCCGTCATACACATCCCCGGAATCATCGCTTCCCTCCGTGTTTCCGTCACCCAATGTGCCGCCGGGATTGATAACATCTTCAGGCGGCGGTCCGGGATCTTCTGTTTTTGAACCGCACCCGGAAAGAACCGTCGCAAAAACCATAAGCAGCGCCATCAGTAAAACCATTGTTTTTTTCATGTCCATGACTCCTTTATTCTTCATTTTTTGAAATCAGTTCTTTTATGCTTACCCGCTTCAGCTTCGATGAAAATGCAAATGCAAACCCAAAGAACAAAAGCGGGAGAACAGTCAAAGGGACAATCGTTCCCAATATACCAAGACCGCTGTGAAACTCTCCGATGCCGAAGCTCTGCACGATTTTCGCAACCACGGAATCGGCAAATAACTCCGATATGACGACGCCCGCGACCGTTCCCAGCAAGACGACAAGGAAAAACCGTAATGCGAAGGAGAGCCGAAGCCGCAGATGGGATAAGCCCATACTTTTATAGATCGCCATTTTTTCGGTTTCCGCCTGCATGAGCTTGTTTGCCGCAAGCCATACGGCAATCAGAATGAAAACGGCGGCGATCAGATAAATCAGCGCGATCAGCAGGTGCATCGTGGAAACAATGCCGTCAAGACCCGACCAGCTGTTGGTATGGACATCGACACCACGGTAATGCTCCTGCAAATACTTCATGGCATAATCCCTTACACCGCCGTTTTCGAGGATGTAGTGATGACACCAGATGTATCCGTTCACGTTGCCGATTTTCGCGTATCCCGCAAGGCTAATGCCAATATTGGTCCCCATGCCGTTGGCGCATTGATAAGTACCTGAAACGGTATAGGTTTCCATCCTTCCGTCCGATGCGATCTGTACCGGATCGCCCACCGACAGGGAAAGCTCATTTGCCACCGTATCGGTAATTAAAATGCTGTTTTCGTCACAGACCTCGCCGGAGAGGACATGAAACCACTTGGTATCGTCCAGCACGTTTGCTGTGTATTGCTGTCCGTTTACCGTGACGTTCTGCATCGCAAGCTCATAGGTTTCCCGTACAGGCGAATACCAGTTGATAATCCGTTCGATTTCGTCCATGGGAACCGTATCGTTAAACGGCTGAACCCCTAAATCATGGTCGGCAACGCTGAAGGTGTTCATCAGCCCTTCACCGTTGGGTCCGAGCCATGTTCCCATTTTTCCGATCACCGATAAAAACAAGGCTAGGAATACGGCAATCAGACAGACCGCGGCATAGCGCCTCTTGCCGGAGCGGATCTCCCGCACGGCAATATCAAACGCAAGGAAACGCCCTCGGAGATGTGATCTCACTTTTCGCTCGCCGCCCGTTTCACGCATCGTCTGCACAGGGGCAATCCGCAGAATCCTTCCGGTGCGGAGGGTGATATAAGCTGCAAATACACCCAGCAGGACTGCAAGGAGCGGCAGGATCAGCGAGGCGGGAAAAATGAGACGGATAAGCATCCCAGTGGAGGTCACCATCGCCTTGGCCAGCAGGTTTGCCGTAAGCCATGCCGGGAACAGTCCTCCGAAAAGTCCAAGAAGGACGACGCCTCCGTACAGGAACAGATAGGTTCCGCGAATCCCACGTCCTTCCATCCCCATGGACTTCAAAACCGCCATTTCCTGTTTTTCCTGCTCTACAACGACCGACAGATTATGTCCGATCACGACGAGGCAGATGATAAGCAGTACTGCGGAAAAGGCGATTAGGAATCCGGCAAGGATATTCTGTAAAAGGATCATGTAGCTCTGTATGGATTCCTGCCGGTAGGAAAATTCCGTGTAAAGAGCAATATCGGAAGATTCGCTCAGCTCCTTTTGAAATTCCTGCATGGAAAGCGTGCTGTCTTCGCTTTGGAAGATATGGAGCATGGCGCCGCTCCGCCCAAGGGCATCGACCTGGGCCGCTGTATCTACGACAGACCGCATTTCATTCCAATCGTCGGGGCTGATGAGAAAGCTCTTCATGTCAATCATGGAACTTCCCATGAAGGCATCCTCAAAATACCCCGCCACAGTCAGCTCACGGATTCCGTCCTTACGGGACAGCTCAAACGTGACCGTGTCGCCAATTCCCACATCGTAGCTCGACCGCATCGCCGGGGAGATGTACACCTCTCCGGGCTTTATTTCCATGCTTTCAAGCCGCTTTCCGTCCTCATCTATGAAGTGATAGGGAACGGTTCCGTCCGGCGTCAAAAGCTGTCCCTCATTATCGGAATGGCTGCCCTTTATGGCATATCCGGTAAAAATAAGCGGCTGTGCGGTAACATGATCCACATCCCGAAGCGCCGAAACATTTTCCGACAGATTTTCAGGCTGTCCGCTCACCCAAACGGTGAAATTCCCGAATCCAAGGCGATCCATTTCTTCCCGCACCGACTTTGTTCCGCTCAGGTAAACGGTCAGAGCCGAAAAGAGGCAGAGGGAAAGCATAAAAACCAGCAGGAAAATGCCAATCAGGGTGGATTTTTGCTTTTTTACGGCTGAGCGGAGCAGCAGCTTGTACTTTCCCATGTTACCACCCAAGCCCTTCCAGCCAGTCAGCGAGTTTTTCTTCCCGCCCGGCGTCCTTTCCGGCATAATTTGATAGAGAAAGCTCTCCGGTGATCCTGCCGTCGTCCAGATAGAGGATGCGGTTCCCGCGCAGTGCGGACTCTCTGTCATGGGTCACAAGCAAAACTGTCTGCCCAGCTTCGTTCAGCATCGTGAGCAGATTCAGGACTTCCGTGGAATTGGCGCGGTTCAAGGCTCCGGTGGGCTCGTCGGCAAAGATCACGGCGGGACGGTTGATGACCGCTCTTGCCACCGCGGTCCGCTGGGCCTCGCCGCCAGACACTTCCGAGGGGAGATGCTCTTCGACCTTTTCGAGATTCATCTTCCGAATAAGCTCCGCAGTGCGGGTTTTACATTCCTTTTCGGAAAGTCCGCCGATCAGGCCCGCCATGCGGATATTTTCTGATACGGTGAGATTTCCGATCAGGTGTGTGCGCTGAAAAACAAAGCCGAACTGAGCAGCCCGCAGATGGGTAAGTTCCTTTTCGGTTGCCTTGCTTATCTGCGTATCCCGGTAAAATATCTCGCCGCCGCTCGGTTTGTCCATTCCACTGAGCAGATAGAGCAGCGTTGACTTGCCGGAGCCGGATGAACCCATCACAACAGTAAAATCGCCTTCGGTTATCTCCACATCGATACTGTGCAGAACTTCGCTGTCTCCGAATTTCTTTATGATGTTTTTGCCGTATAAAATGCGACTGCCCATTTTGCCTTGTTCATCCCTTTCTTCACATATTTTCGATCCTTGCCATCAGATAATCAAGGCAGAACAATTTATGCCGATCCTCCGTAAGCGCCTGCTTTTTTACCCCGCAAAGCCGCCGCAGCAGTCTTTCCTGGCCGCGTTCATCCTTTGTATCACAGCAGTGCTGATAGAGTGCAAGCATTTCGTCAGTCATGCCGGCGTCTTTTAATTTTCGCATCATTTCAGGTGTATTTTCCATACAGATTCTCCTTTTACGCTTCTAATTTTACACGGCCTCTTGACTGATAGCAAATACTTATGTAGAATGTAGTTGCATATCTTTTAAGAATGATTTTGAGTGGAGGGTTTTCTAATGATCGAGACCCGTCTTCTGCAATACTTTCTTGCCATTGCGGAGGAGCAGAGCATTACCCGCGCCGCGGAGTATCTCCATGTCACACAGCCGACCCTTTCCAAACAGATGATGGATCTGGAGAATGCCCTGGGGAAACAGCTCCTGATCCGTGGGAAGAAGAAGGTGACACTGACGGAGGACGGAGCCTACCTCCGCTCCCGCGCGCAGGAGATCATGTCACTGATGGAGAAGACAGAATCGGCCTTTCGGGAAAACGAACAGACGATCTCAGGCGACGTTTTTATCGGCTGCGGAGAACACCGAAGCTCCTACCGTATTATGCAGTTGATTCGGGATATCCAAATGGAATACCCCGAAATCAAGTTTCATTTTTTCAGTTCCAATGCTGACGCAATCACCGAACGGCTGGATAAGGGTCTGCTTGACATGGGCTTCTTATTGGAGCCCGAAATCAATCCGCACTACGATTATCTGAAGCTCCCGTTATATGAGACCTGGGGGATCCTTGCGAGAAAGGATTCCGAATTTGCCGGACGCAAATCCGTAACCTTCAAGGAGCTTTCCGGGTATCCGCTTATCATGCCGAGTCAAACTTCCAATAGCAATAGAATCACGACATTCTTTGCAGATGAGTTGGTGACGCCGCAGATAGCCGCAACCTACAATCTGATTTTCAACGCAGGCTTAATGGTAGAGGCCGGAATCGGGTATGCCCTTTGTATTGACGAGCTGATCAACACCGCCGGAGATCATCCGCTCACCTTTATTCCTCTTGAACCGAGCCTTCGCTCCAATGTCATGCTCTTTACAAAGAAATATCAGGTTTTCTCAAAAGCGACGAAGCTGTTCCTTGACAGGTTGAAAGAGAAAATGCTCACCTGATTACGCTTTCGATGATCATGATGATCCCGAATAAAATCATCAGCCCTCCCAAAAGCAAACGAAGCCGCTTATATAGCCGATCCGTTACTTTTTCACGGAAATGCGCGGTGACTGCGCTGAGTGCAAGCCACCAAAGGACTGTTCCTGCCAAAACGCCCAGCGTCAACGAGACGCCATCGACCAGCGCCAGCTTCCCCGTAATCCCAAAGGCGGCGAAAGCGACCATAAACGACAGGATCGTCGCCGGATTCAAGATGGCGATCACAAAAGAAGATACAAAACATTTAATAGGAGCGCCGCCTGTATGTACGTTCGCAGGCGGCCGCTCCTTTTTTCGCAGATTCAAAGCTCCGTAACCTGAAATCAGAACTCCGCCGACGATACGGATCACACTTTGATGTGCCGTGAGGAAATCGGAGATCAACGTAATTCCAAATACCCCGACACAGGAATAGGGCAGATCGGCGGCAGAGGAACCAAGGCCGGTCAGCAGTCCTGCGGTAAACCCTCTATCCAATGTTCTCTGTATGGTGAGCACGCCGATTGCTCCGGCAGGGATGCCAAATATGAGACCGATCAATATTCCACGAAGAAAAAGCATGGGCATACCCTATCCCCGCGCAGTCGTGAGCAAGTCTTCCAAGCGCTCAAGCTCCGCCTGTTTTTTATGGATGCTCACGAGCAATACTTTTCTTTGCTTGGAAAGCAGTCTCATGCTTTCCTTCTTGTTCCCGCTTTGCCATACCGGAATAAACGCTTCGATCTCCTCCCTTGTGTAACCGGCGTCCTCCATATTCTGTTCTACATCCTTGATCATCTGTTCGTTTTCAAGCATTTCTGACTATCCCTCATTTTTCATCCCATTTTCATCATCCGCACTTTCGGACGGGCAACGGCTCCATTTGCCTGCAAACCACATTTGTTTTTGACGGATCGACCTTGTCCCGCTCTATGGTCAGGGTCCCTATGTAGTCCGCACGGATGGTGCCCCCGGACGGGTTCAGTACGCTGTCGATTTTCCCGATGATGTCCGCATCGACGGTGGAATACTCGAAGGCGAGCGTCGTGTTCAGGAGCTTGCAGTTTTTCATCACAAGGTTGTCGATATAGCACATCCCCTGCAAGCTCTCGACGGTGCAGTTGATCAGCGTCAGTTTTTTGGCATTCCAGCCGAGGTATTCGCCGGAAATGAAGGAATCATACACCGTCACGTTTTCGCTGTTCCAAAATGCGTCCTTGGAGAGCAGCCGTGAGTTGCAGATCTCCACATTCCTGGCGCCGTCAAAGGAGTAATTCCCGTACAGTGTCAGGCCGCTGACTTTCATATTTTGGCTGTTCATGGCAAAATAGTCGCCCTTCGCGGTGACCTGCTCCATGGTCACACCGTCACAGCTCCAAAGGGTCTCCGCCGCATTGGGGAAGGATACATTTCGGAGGGTCACATCCTCACACCGGCGAAAGTTTTTCGGGGCCTCGATTGCGCTGTCCTCCACACGGATGTGCTTTGTGTACCACACGCCGGCGCGTCCCATTTCAAACCAGGTGCAGTTTTTTACCACAATGTTTTGGCAGTACCAAAGCGGGTACTTCCATTTGAACATACTGCCCGTAAGCTCGATGTCATGGCTCTCCTTGAGCGGTGACTCCCCATCGCCAAAGATCGTATCGATCACCCGAAGGTATCTGCTTCCAAACAACGCACGCTCTCCGGTCAAGTAACCCTGTTTGATTTCTTTTTTGATCTCCATGTTAAATTCCTCCGTTTATGATCAATGATTTTTTCCCTGTGCGGGGGTCCGGTAAGATCTGATTGACGAACCGCACCGTAAACGCGATATCGCGCAAACCGTTTTTCTCAAGGACCGATCTCATTTGCCGTGTGACGGTCTGTCTTACCTGATCGCTGAGCGTGATGTCGGAAAGCTGGGCGATCATTTCAAAGCTACTGTCCGAATCCTTGCGGAACTGATAATCAAGAAGTCCGTCAACGCACAGACCCTCAACGGAAAGCGGGTGCAGATATTCCCGGCCGTTCTTCGTTTCAAACCACAGAACGTCTTCCTCCCGGCAGAGGACCACATCTACGCTGTGTGATCCGTTGTTTGATGCCCTCGGTATCAATTTATCGGAAATATGATACCGGATGAGGGGCTGCGCAAAATTGTAAAGGCAGGTGATATACATTTCGCCGTCTATCAGCTCGATCCTGTTCATGTCGTCAAATAAGACCATACCGTCTGCTGCGTTATGCTGGGCGCCAAGGGCAAGGGACTCGCTCGCCCCATAGTAGTTGATGACTGGCGCATGAAAGACCGATTCAAAATAGCTTCTCATTCCGGGAGTGAGCGGTTCCCCGCAGGTGACAACGCGCTCAATTTGATTGGCCGCTTTTTCCGCCTCCATGAGCTCCGCGAAAATCTTTATAGCGGACGGATAACCGATGATGATATTGGGCTTGAATTCTCGCACGGTTTCAAGCCATTTGGAAAGCGGCGTGTCAATGTCCAAAAAGCGCTGCTCCGCCCGAACACCCTGTATGCCGTCGTGAACCGCCATAGCTCCGCCGTAGCGACCGTCCGTTGCCGCGATATATAGAATACGCGGCTTTCCTGCGAGCAGCTTCAGTATATCCCGAAAGGAGAGGTCACATAACGCTCCGTGTATCACGCTGAGGATCACGTCTTCCCATGCCCGCTCGTCATAAAGAAAATATCTCGGTACGCCCGTGCTGCCGGATGAATGAACGACGTGGTACTTTCCGAGATAGAGCTCTGCGCTGTCCGATGACCTTTCTCCAAAGCTGCGCAGTTCACTTTGCCGGATATTGGGATCGGTCACGATCTCGTCGTAATGTTCCATCAGCAGCTCTTTATTCAGGGTAGGAAAGTGATCCAACGGGGTCGTGCCGATCCGGTCTGCTGTAATCCCTGCCGTTTCAAAGGCTTCTCTGTAATAGGCGGAATGGTCATAAGCATACAAGAGCATTTTGCGGAGTTTCTTTTCCTGGAGGGCCTGAACCTGTTCTTGCGGTTTTTCCATCAATTGTTTTTTTCGGTATAGCTGCCACAGCAGCCGCGCATAGTTCATGTGATCGCCCCCCTTCGTTATGTTTCTATTTTGAAGGCATAGGCCGTCTCATAATTCTCCCTGTGGTAGTAGGTCGCCGTATAGTCTGACTGATTAAAAACGACGCTCCACTCGGTCGATTCAAATTCATTGAAATTATCTTTACTCACGCTGTCCAGGGTGTCTTTGACTTCTTCCTTGTCCATGGTCGCGTGATTTGAGATCGCGTCGTTCAATATATCGAATCTCTCATGTGACTGCGAGGTCCCGACTCCCTGCTTCTCACCCTCCGCAAGATAGAAATTTGTTAAGATCGGCGTGTCCGTCACAACCATTTCATTGTCGATGTACTCCACCGCCACACTCTTGCCGGTGCTGTCGGCAATGGCAAAGTGGACCATAAAATTCATGGAAGCGTGAAGATCATATTGCCCAAGCAACTCCAGCGCCTCGCCGGTGGTCGCGGCCTTATCGAGAAGCAGCCGGATCGCCGTCGTGGTGGTGATGTCTGCTTTTTCCGTATCCTGCTGGATGGTCGCGTTATCTTCGATCATATTCACAGATATACAAAGCCCTTTTTCGTTCATCCCGTCCAAGGGGGCGTATAAAGCCGCAAAGGTCAGGATCTCATCGGTCAGCATAGATGAGGCAATGCCTGCCCCCTGCCGGATGAAGCCGAGATTCACGGTAGAAATAGAAGCGTACCCGTCCTTCGGATAAGAAGCAACAATCAGCGCATCGCAATTCTGCCAGTCAAAGTTCCGCCCAAATAAGTATCCACCGTCTGTGTTTTGAATGGAAATTGTACTGCATCCGAATCCCTCGGCCCGCATTTGAAGATCCGCGTTTGCGTTGAGTAGTGATTGGCTGATAAAGCGAAACACATCCTGATCCGATTCTGCGCCCCCCTGCTCCAAGAAGAGGTCGAAAGCGTAATCTCCATCAAACCTCACAGCAGAAAGCCCGGGTTCAAACTCGTTGATTTGGGAAGTAAGAGAAATATAGTCACTCATGTTTTCGTTTTCCGTTGTCGTATGATTTGCGGATTCGCCATCCTGCGTTTCGCCTTTTGCGTTCTCGCTATTACCGCATCCAGTGGAGCCTATCATAATCAGGATTGCCATCATCCATAGCAGAGCCTTTTTCACGCGAATCCCTCCGTAAAGCTTCTTGATGTCTACATTATATTGTTCTTTATCATAAATAGCAAATATCTATGTTGAATGATAAATAATAGATTATGAGAATGTTTCTGCTAATCCCAGCCACACTGAAAAGAGACGCAGTCGGAATTCCAACTGCGTCTCTTTTACATTGCCGTACCATCTTACCCCATGGTTCACTTTATTTGGCTATCATATGGAGCAAATCTATACCAAGAAGCTCCAAAGAACCGCCGCCATCGATACCTTGAGCGCTCTATCACAACGGTTCTATTCCATATTGTCCGAATGCTGATTGCCCAGCTCCGTCGTGAATATCTCTATCGCCAACCTCGCGCCAAGCGTGAATGCCTCTCGGAAGCGTTTTTCTCCGACGCTGGTGGCAAGCTCAAGGCGGTCATCCTGAATAGCATGGAGCAGGGCTTTCTCCTGCTCGTTCAGGCTCATTTCCAGTTTTTCCTCATTTTCATACATCCGCT
>CANQVH010000083.1 GCA_947627245.1 uncultured Lachnospiraceae bacterium
GGTAGTGTCAAATCCTACCTGTTTTTTTGTTCCAAAATCTAATAAAAACCTCAGTCTTAAGGGAAATCTGCAAAAAAATGAGCATTGACCTCCCTTTTCTGGTATAATGTCTATCGCCCAACAAACCTTATACGAAAGGAGCCAATGCTCATGGACATTATACCGTATCTTCTTGCCTTAATTCAATACCTTTATCAGATGAACTGCTGGTTATTGAACTTCATCTGCAGATATATCCCCCTCAGGCAGTGGGCCTTTGACGATTCCCATTCCCCAAAGTACCAGAAGCTCAGGATTGACAGGCTCCCCCTCGTGACCGATTTCCGCCAGAACTGGTCTTACAAAGAGCTCATCCCTTACTATGAAAAACGTTATGGCAAGAGGATACGCCCCATCAGCCGCCGCTCCGAATGTGATATCCCGGACGGCTGCACCTGCCCCCGCTGTGATGCCCCAAAGCCCTTCCTTTACAGGAACAACGGCTCCAAAGGCCAGCTCCTCTGCAAAGTCTGTGCCGCCAGGTTCTCCCCGGACGAAAGCCGCTTCTCTTCCGTGAAGCTGCGCTGTCCCCACTGCGGGAATACCCTTGTCCCTAAGAAAGACCGGAAACACTTTATCATCCATAAATGCGTGAACCCCAGGTGCCCTTACTATCTCCACAACCTGAACAAAGTGGATACGGATGATCTCCAAGACGACTATGGAAAGAGCAAATATAAGCTCCACTACATCTACCGCCAGTTCACGGTGGATTTCTTCCGCATGGACTTAAACTCCCTCCCCAAGAATGCTTCATCCCTCAGGTTCAGTAAGTTTGACTCCCACGTCATGTCCCTGTGCCTCACCCTCCATGTCAACCTCTCCCTCTCCCTGCGCAAAACTTCCCAGGCCCTCAGGGACCTCTATGGCATCTCCATCTCCCACCAGCAGGTCGCCAACTACTGTAAGACCGCCGCCCTCTGCGTAAAGCCTTTCGTGGATAACTACGATTATGCTGCCGGCAGCACCTTCACCGCCGATGAGACCTATATCAAGGTCCGCGGCATCAAGACTTACGTCTGGTTCATCATGGACGCCGCAAAGCGCTCCATCCTCGGCTACCGCGTCTCGGACAGCCGTGACGTCGGCCCCTGCATCCTTGCCATGCGCATGGCCTTCCGCCACTTCAAAAAACTCCCGGAAAACTTCCGCTTCATCGCCGACGGCTACAGCGCCTATCCCCTGGCTGCCCAGCAGTTCTTCCATGAGTTCGGTGACGCCTTTAAGTTCACCATCACCCAGGTCATCGGACTTACCAACGACGATGCCGTCTCCAAAAGGTTCCGGCCCTTCAAGCAGATGGTCGAGCGGCTCAACCGCACCTACAAGGCCTCCTACCGGAAGACAAACGGGTTTGACGGCATCGAGGGCGCCAACTATGACCTCGCCCTCTGGGTTGCCTACTATAACTTCCTGCGTCCCCATAAGCACAACAACTACCATGTGCTCAATGAAGTGGGGATGCTGGAGAATGCAGACAACATGCCGGGGAAATGGCAGCTCCTGATCTTCCTCGGACAGCAGACGATCCTGAATCTCCAGAAGCAGGCATCCGCATAAGAAGGAGCGGGGCCGCTGTCAGGAGGAACGTGGAATACCGGAGCGCGCAGCGCGAGGATATGCCGCGAAAGCCTCTTGACATAAGGCCCACGGAATACACTTTAGGATCGGGAAAAGGCCAGTCCTGGGCTTTTCCCTTGATTACTATGTGATCATCCCATGCCGCTACTGCTGTTTGTTGAATTATATCTGCAATTTTCAAGGTTCTTCGGAGCCTTTTTGCTGGCTCCAGATTTTCATAGACTACTTGACACTACCTTTCTTTCTCCCACATCCGGCCATCCGCGGTCCTCCACGGCGCCTTGGCTGCAGGAATTTTCACTTTGCTATCATACCACCCGGTCTGTCAAAATTCAACTTTAACCGTATTTAAATTTTTCAAAACGCCTAGCCTACGAAAAGCGGCGTGGAATAATACCGATCGCCGGAATCCGGAAGAAGCGCAACGATCGTCTTGCCCTTGTTCTCCGGCCGCTTCGCAAGCTTAATCGCCGCGTGGAGCGCCGCGCCCGAGGAAATCCCGACCAGCACGCCCTCCTGCTTTGCGAGGAGTTTCCCCGCCGCAAACGCGTCGTCATTCTCCACCGGAATGATCTCGTCGTAAACGGAAGTATTGAGCACATCCGGCACAAAGCCTGCTCCGATCCCCTGAATCTTATGCGGACCGGCCTTGCCCTCCGAAAGCACGGGCGAGCTTGCAGGCTCCACCGCTACGATCTTTACCTCGGGCTTTCTCTCTTTCAGATACTCGCCTACACCGGTCAGTGTGCCGCCGGTGCCGACGCCCGCCACGAAAAAGTCCACCGCGCCGTCCGTATCGTTCCAGATCTCCGGTCCCGTCGTCCTTCGGTGTGCCTCCGGGTTCGCCGGATTCGCGAACTGCCCCGGGATAAAGCTGCCCGGAATCTCCTTTGCAAGCTCCTCCGCCTTCGCGATCGCGCCGGTCATTCCCTTCGCCCCGTCCGTCAGAACGATCTCCGCGCCGTATGCTTTCAGGATATTTCTTCGCTCAACGCTCATTGTCTCCGGCATCGTCAGGATCATCCGATAGCCCTTCACAGCCGCGATCGACGCAAGACCGATCCCGGTATTTCCTGAAGTCGGTTCAATGATGACGGAGCCCTCCTTCAAGAGTCCCTTTTCCTCCGCATCCTCGATCATCGCCTTTGCGATGCGATCCTTCACGCTTCCGGCCGGATTGAAATACTCCAGCTTCACCAGAAGTCTCGCTTCCAGCCCGAGGTTCTTCTCCACATTGGAGATCTCGACCAGCGGCGTATTTCCGATCAGTCCCAATGTCCCCTGATAAATCTTTGCCATTTTTTATCTCCTCCTATATTTCCTATCTGTTTACTATGTTTTAGGATGATGATATTATACGTCTCCTGCGTTCTCTTGTCAACCATTATTTTTTCTGCCCCTGTATTGTGGCATCGGATTCACTCTCCGTCCTCCCGCAGATGCCTCCAGATCTGATTTCGGATCATCTCCATCGCCGGCTGGTTGTATCCGCCCTCCGGCACGATGATGTTGGCATTCCTCTTGCTCGGCTCGACAAACTGCTCATGCATCGGCTTGACCGTACTCAGATACTGATTGATGACCGAGTCCAGACTGCGCGCCCGCTCCAACACGTCTCTCTGGATCCTTCGGATGATGCGCAAATCGGCGTCCGTATCCACAAAGATCCGGATGTCCATCAGTTCGCACAGCTCTCTGCTCTCAAAAATCAAAATCCCTTCTACAATAATGACCTTTGCAGGCTTGATGATAACCGTATCCTTGCTCCGGTTGTGTACTGTATAGTCATAGACCGGGCACTCCACCGAAAGTCCCTGCTTCAGATCCTTCAGATGACGCACCATCAGCTCTGTGTCAAACGCGTTCGGATGGTCATAATTCAGCCGGCTGCGCTCCTCGTAGGTCATGTCGTCGTGCGCCTTATAATAGTCGTCGTGCTTTATGATCGTCACGCCCTCGTGAAACTGCGAAGCGATCTGATTTGTCAGAGTCGTTTTTCCGCTTCCCGAGCCGCCCGCGATCCCGATCACCAGTACCTTGCCCATTCCTCTCTCCTCCTTTGTCCCTGCAAATCTCTCTGCTTATCTTAGCACAGTCCGCAGCATCCCGCAAGAATCGCCCTTTCAGGAAGCAAATTCATGAAATTATAAACGAATGTCGTCATATTTTCGGATTTCATCACATAAAATAATAGAGAAAATATATATATGATTTGACATTATACCATTTTTCGAGTAAAATCGTTATGTTGAGGCACTTATTGATGGAGGGCTTATGGAGATCTTTCTTATTACATACATTATTGTGATAAACCTGATCGGCTTCCTTTTGATGGGAATCGACAAACGCAAAGCAATCCGGAACCGTTGGCGCATCTCCGAGCGAACGCTGTTCTTGGTGGCTCTTTTGTTCGGCTGTCCCGGCGTGCTGATCGGAATGTACGTTTTCCGCCATAAGACGCTGCATCGCTCTTTCCGGATCGGGCTCCCGGCGATTCTGGCCCTGCAGATCATTCTCCTTCTGATCGCAGCGTTCCAGTACCGCAAATTCTCAAACAGTCCGACACAGGTAGTCCGGCGCGAACTGAGGCAGATCAGAGAATTGAACGCCGATGCGCTTCAGTCCCTGATCTACGACAACGGTTCTGCGGAATCTCAACTCGCCTCTGCGGCCGTCAGCAGCTCCGGCACTGACGTGGTCAAGCGTTTCTTCAAGAATTTCAAATATGATATCCAAGACGAACACATAGAAGACGACCGCGCGACCGTCGATGTCAATATTACCAACATCGATATGCAGGCGCTTGCGCGGGATCTCTGCACCAAAATCCTGCAGGAGTCTGTCTCCGTCTATTCCGAGATCGACTCCTACACCACAGAGGACTATTACCGTCTTCTCGGCGACACTCTGGCCGAAAATACCTATAATCTCGCTACCACCAAAGCCACCTTTCATCTTCAAAAGGAACGCTCCCGTTGGACGATCCTGTCAGACCGTGCGCTCGAAGACGGGCTTGCGAGCGGCTTTATCTCCTATATGAACAACCCCTATATCCTGTCCGCCTCCGTTTCGCTTTCCATCCAGCTCGACGCTCTGAAGGCTCTGACCGCCGAGCAGTGGGCGGAATATCTCTCCGTGAACGATATCTTTGCGACCTACAATACAGACTACTATCCGGCCATCGACACGGAATATATCCGGCAGCTTGCCGAGGCCTTCGATTATGAGATCCTTCGCTGCGACGAAAACGGCGACCATGCAAAGGCCGCCGTCAGAATTATAAGTATCGATATGAAAAACGTACTCGATATCTACAAAAGGCACCTGATTTCCTACGCGGCGACCACAAAGTCCCTGCGAGATGACGATGTGCAGTTCTCCAATGAAACTGCCCGTCTTCTGCTGCAGTCCCTCAAGGAAAACACCAGTACCGCATCGACAGATATCGATATAAATCTTCAAAACAACGGATCGGTCTGGAATATCTCCTTCGATCAGGAATTCACAAACGCCCTGATGGGAAATATGTCCGGCGCGATCGACCAATTCAACTCTGTCACCCACGAAACGAATTCTGTGATCGTCGCGCCGGTAGACTGAGTGTCGACAGACTCAGCTCCGTCGGGCTGAGCGTCAATAGGCTGCAAGCGTCATTTCTTCAAAATATATTCCGCAATCGCATCCAACGCCACTTCCGTCTGCTCCCCGGTCTCCATATCCTTGACATGCGCCCGGTTGTCGGCCAGCTCCTGCGTCCCGATGATTACGGTCTTCTTTGCCCCCAGCTTATTCGCGTACTTCATCTGAGCCTTGACGCTGCGATCCATGTAATCGGTCTCAACGATGAGTCCCTTTTTACGCAGATCGTCTACGATCCGGTACGCGCGTCCGCGCGCCTCCTTTCCGAGAATACCGACATACAAGTCTACAGGCTCCTCCGGCGGAAACTCTACGCCCTCCTTCTCCATGAAATACAGAATACGCTCGATCCCCATGCCGAAGCCGACGGACGGGATGTCCTGCTTCTCGTCAATCTCGTGGATCAGACCGTCGTAACGGCCGCCGCCGCAGAGCGTAAATCCTTCGGAATCCACAAATTCAAACACCGTCTTTGTATAATAATCCAGCCCGCGTACGATGCCCGTGTCAACCACGTACTCGATCCCCATCTCGTCAAGCAGACTCTTCAGCTCTTCGAAATGCTCACGGCACTCATCATCCAGATATTCGATCGTGCGCGGCGCGTGCGCGACAATCTCCTTGCAGCCCTCCACCTTACAGTCAATGACGCGCAGAGGATTTTTCTGCATGCGCTCGCGGCAGGTCGGACACAGCTTGTCCTCGTGCTCCTTCAGATAAGCAAGCAGCGCGTCGTTGTAAGTCCGACGGCAGTTTTTGCAGCCGATGCTGTTGATGTGCAGCTTCGCGTCCTTCAGTCCGAGCTTCCCGATCAGCTCCGTAATCAGCGCAATCAGCTCGACCTCGGCGAGCGGGCTTGCCGACCCGACGAACTCAACGCCAAACTGATGGTGCTGCCTGAGCCTGCCGCTCTGCGGCTTCTCATAGCGGAACGCCTGCGTCACATAGTACAGCTTCGTCGGCGCCGGCTGCGCGTACATATTATGCTCAAGGTATGCGCGCATCACCCCGGCCGTTCCCTCCGGCTTCAGCGTGATGCTCCGCCCTCCCTTGTCTTCAAATGTATACATTTCCTTCTGCACCACGTCCGTCGTCTCCCCGACCCCGCGCTGAAACAGCACCGTATGCTCAAACATCGGCGTGATAATCTCGCTCATGTGATACGTCCGGGCGGTCTCCCGGGCAATCTTCTCGACGATCGCGCGCCTGCGCATCTGCTCGCCGTACCAGTCCTGCACGCCTCTTGGCGCCTGTGTAATCATAATATCTCCTCTCTTTCCTGTTGCTGATTCTATCCCTGCTCCCCGGCCGCTTCCCGCTCCCCGAGGAATTCCGCGATCGTGATCTGGCCCTTCCGCACATACTCGCTCAGCAAATGCTCCAGATCCTCCGTGTCCAGAATCTTTTCCAGATCCTCCTCGTGGATCAGATTCATAAACGCCATGAACACGCCTACATCGTAGTATTTTGCCTCCTCGATCATCAGCTCAATCGCCGTCTCCACATCGAAAGCCTTGCGGTACGGACGATCGGCTGTCAACGCCGCAAAGACATCGCAAACCCGCAGAATCCTTGCTCCGAGCGGGATGTCCTCCCGCACCAGATTCATCGGATAACCGGAACCGTCGCAATTCTCATGGTGAAATCTTACCATATCCACGATGCTCTGAGAATACCCTTTTTTCTCAAGGATGTCCGCGCCGAGGGACGAATGTCTCCGGACATAGCGCATCTCCTCGATAATCAGAGTTTCGTTTTCTTTTCCGTAAACATATTTTGCGAGCTCCAGCTTGCCGATGTCGTGCAAAAGCCCGGCGACCGCAAGCTCATAGCATTCCTCTTTTGACAACCCCATCCGCTCTCCGACGCGACGCGCCAGATTGCTCACCGCGATCCCATGCGCCAATTCCTTGACGATGGTCGGCCGAATGATCGGGTATTTTTTTCTATATTCCTGACCGGTCCTACTCATGTAACCCAGACCTCTTTCTCTCTATCATTTCGTCGATCCGTTCTATATAATTTCTGATATCCTTCACATTCTCAATACGTTCGATCCTGTCCTTCGCGAATACCAGTTTTGTCGCAGCTCCCGCCCCGAGCGCAAGGATGCTCTGCACCTCTTCCATGATCAGAATATTATAGATGCCCTCTTTGCCTTCCTTCGCATAGCCGACGTTTTCAAAATTCCCTGCCATATTTTTCTGGCGGTAAAGGTAATAAGGGAACATGCCGGACTGCTGCGCGTAACGGGCGGTCATCTCCATGATCTCTTGGCTGTTCGTCATCGTGAGCTCTCGATGCTCCTCGCGGAACAGCCGCAGCCGCGACGCCCGTTTGACCGCGAGCGAGTGCACCGTGACGCTGTCCGGATCGAGCTTCGCCAGCTCCTGCATCGTGTGTTCCACCTCGGCCATTCCTTCGCCGGGCAAACCGACGATCAGATCCATGTTGATGTTATCGAAGCCCATTTCCCGCGCCAGATGAAAAGCCGCAATCGTCTCCTCCACCGTGTGCTTCCGGCCGATGAAGTCCAGCGTCGCCTGATTCATCGTCTGAGGATTGATGGAAATGCGCGTAATGCCGTGATCCCTCAGCACCCGCAGCTTTTCTCTTGTGATGCTGTCCGGACGGCCAGCCTCGACCGTATACTCCCGGAGCTTCCCGAAATCAAAGCTCTGCTCCAAAGCCGCCAGCAGCCGGTCCATCTGGTACGGCTCCAGCGTCGTCGGCGTACCTCCTCCGATATATACCGTATTCAGTACACGCCCGGAAAGTTCCTCCGAAGCGTAGTCAATCTCTTTGCAGAGCGCGTCAAGATACGCGTCCACTTGATCTTTCCAAAGATGCAACGGGCTCGAACTGAACGAGCAGTACAGGCAAATGCTCGGGCAAAACGGGATCCCGACATACAGGCTGTAACCGTTTTCAAAATCAATGTTCCTCAGAATATGTCGCTCCCGATTCGCGATCGCGATCGCCAGAGCAGTCTTCTCATTGCCGGTATAATAAGTTTCGCGCATATACTGCGCGATCTGCGCGTTCTTCCAGCCCTTCTCCAGCAGGCTCATCGGGATCTTCGTCGGACGGATGCCGGTCAACGTCCCCCAAGGAAGCGTCCGACCGGTCTGCTCCTGCAGCATACGGTACAGTAGCCGCTTCAGCTCGTTTTTGACCTCCTTGCGGTCCGTCCCGGGTGAAATGTCCGTCTCACCCTGCCGCAGCAGTTCCCCGTCCTGCCAAAAGCCGACCCGGATCGTACAACCCGCCTCTTCCGGATTCGTTGCGCGCTCTTCCAGCCCCGGTGCGCTCTTCTTCGATTCCGATACGCATTCTTCCGGCTCCGGCGCGTATTCCTCCGTGACGAAAGAAACCACCAGCTTCAGAGACTGCCGCGTCTCCTCTTCCGGTGTTTCCCTGACTTCCTGTTCTCTTTTTTCCGCGCGCCCGGCAGTTTGTGCTCCGGACGGCGCATCCTGCTCCACATGGACATCCTGCTCCGGATAAAATGCCTTCACGAGCGAATGGATGTCATACGCAAAGCTTTGCCTGTCTGTCTGAATCGTAATCATAAAATTATCATTCCGCTCTAATATGGATTGTACTGTTTCTCGTACCCGATCGTGCTCGGATCGTCATGCCCCGGAAGCACCACCGTCTCGTCCGGAAGCACAAAAAGCTTCTCGTGTATAGAATTATGCAGCATGCTCATGCTCCCGGTCGGGAAATCCGTTCTGCCGACACTGCCGCAGAACAAAGTATCCCCGGAAAACAAAACCTGCTCGGATTCGATATAATAGCAGGCTCCGCCAGCCGTATGACCCGGCGTGTGCATCACACGGGCAGAAAAACCGGCAAGCTCCGCCGTTTCGCCGTCGCGGAAGAAACGATCCGCTTTCACCGTGAAAGCATTCCCCTGCATCGCGGAGAGATTGAGCGGCGTCCGCTCCAGCACCTGCCGCTCCTCGTCGAGCGCGCAGACCGGAATGTGATACTGCTCCCGCACGGCGTCAACCGCCCCGATATGATCAAAATGTCCGTGCGTCAAGAGGACCGCCACAGGCTTCGCCCCCATTTCGCTGACCTTCTGAACGATCCTGCCCGCCTCTGCCGCCGGATCTACGATCAGAAGCTCCTTCGTCTCTTTGTTCATCGCGAGGTAACAGTTTGTCATGATCGGTCCCAGCACCATGGTCTCTATGCGAAGCTTGTCCATACCGTGTCTCCTCCTGCAATCCGTATCTTCAAAATCCTGTATGCTGCGTCTACGTCTGTCTGTCTGGCGAACCCGTTATTTCCCTATCATTTTCCGGGGTGTTTCTTCCTATCTGTCGCTCTTCGTGTCATTGGCGCGTTTAGCCCGTCGTGCGCTCCACGTCGATCACGCTCTCCACCTGACGGATCTTATCGACAAGGTAATTCAGAGTTCCCTTGTCCGCGATCTCAAACGACATCGCAATCGTCGCGATCCCCTGACGGCTCGTACGCGAATTGACCGAACGGACGTCGATCTTGCGCTCCGTGAAGATCTTCGTAATGTCGACCAGAAGCCCGGTGCGGTTGTTGCAATAGATCATGATCTCCGCCATGTACAGGCCCTTGTCGCCCTCCTGAGCTTCCTTCTGCCACTCAGCGTCGATCAGACGCGACCGCTCCTCCTCCGGCAGATTAATGACGTTGATACAGTCCGTCCGATGCACCGTGACTCCTCGTCCGCGCGTCACAAATCCGACGATCTCATCCCCCGGAATCGGGCTGCAGCACTTCGCGAAGCGCACGCTCACGTCGTCGATTCCCTGCACCGTGATGCCGCCCTTGGACTTGCGGAGCTGCACCGGCGCGGACTCCTTCGCATTCTGGACCGCCTCGATGATCTGCTCATCGGTGACCTCCTTGCGGTGGTCGCGCTCATAGCCCTCCAAAAGCTTATTGACGACCTGCCCCTCCTTGAGACCGCCGTGCCCGACCGCAGCCAGCACGGAATCCCAGTCGCGGAATCCGTATTTGGTGAGCACGCGCTCGACGTATTCCGGCTTCATAATATCAGACTGTACGATATTCTTCGCCCTGCAATACGATGCAACGAGCTCCTTGCCCTTGACGATATTGTCTTCCTTGAGCTCCTGCTTGAACCACTGGTTGATCTTGTTCTTTGCCTGCGAGCTCTTGACGATCTTCAGCCAGTCACGGCTCGGCCCTCGCGAATTCTGCGAGGTGATGACCTCAATGCGGTCGCCATTCTGGATCACATAATCGATCGTGACAAGCTTACCGTTGACACGCGCCCCGATCATGCGGTTGCCCACCGCGCTGTGAATGCTGTAGGCAAAATCGATCGGCGTCGATCCGTTTGGCAGATTCTTGACGTCGCCGGACGGCGTAAAGCAGTAAACACTCTCCGAAAATATATCAAAATCACTCTTCAGGAGGCTCATGAACTCGCGGTTGTCCGACATCTGCCAGTCGAGCACCTGACGCAGCCAGCTCAGCTTCGCCTCCTCACTCTTCGTATCGCCCTTCTTGCCGTCGGCGGCTTCCTTGTACTTCCAGTGCGCCGCGATACCGTACTCCGCCGTGCGGTGCATCTCGAACGTCCGGATCTGGATCTCGAACGGAACGCCGCCCGGCCCGATCAGCGTCGTGTGAAGCGACTGGTACATGTTCTGCTTCGGCATCGCGATATAGTCCTTGAACCGCCCCGGGATCGGCTTATACATCTCATGGATCAGCCCGAGCGCCGCATAACAATCCTTCACGGTATCCACAATAATGCGAACCGCAAACAGATCATAGATCTGGTCCAGCGTCTTCTGCTGGTTTACCATCTTCTTGTATATACTGAAAAAATGCTTGATCCGCCCGTCGATCTGCGCCTTGATGCCGGCCGCCTCGATGTGCGCGCGGACCTCTTTCACAATATTGTCAACGAACTCCTGTCTCGCATCCTTTTTCAGCGAGATTTTTTCGACCAGATCATAATAGACCTCAGGCTCCAGATATTTCAGAGACAGATCGTCCAGCTCCACCTTGATCTTCGAGATACCGAGCCGGTGCGCGATCGGGGCGTAGATGTCCATCGTCTCGCGCGCTTTCTCCTTCTGCTTCTCCGGCTTCATGTATTTGAGCGTGCGCATGTTGTGCAGCCGGTCGGCAAGCTTGATCAGGATCACGCGGATATCCTTCGCCATCGCGAGGAACATCTTGCGCAGATTCTCCGCCTGCACCTCCACCTTGTCGGCCGAGTAATTCAACTGACCCAGCTTCGTGACGCCGTCCACCAGAAGCTCAACCTCATCTCCAAACTCCGCGCGCAACTGCTCCGAGGTCATGACCGTATCCTCGACAACGTCATGCAGAAGCCCGGCGACGATCGTCTCCTTATCCAGCTCCAGATCCGCCAGAATGATCGCCACGCAAAGCGGGTGGATGATATACGGCTCGCCTGACTTGCGGCGCTGGTCCTTATGCGCCTCGTAAGCAATGTTGTACGCCTTCTCGATCATGGAGATATCGTCGGACGGATGATATTTCCGCACGCTTCTAATCAGCTCCTGATACAGCACCTCCGGGCTCGTGAAGTCCTCCATCGTCTTTACGTTCGCATCAGCCTGCCGGATCTCCTCGACCCTGCTCTGATCCGCCTTTGCATTTGACGACTCCTGTTTCGTTTTCACGTCTATCGATTCCTGTTTCGTCTTCACATCTATCGACATATATTCACCGTCTTCGCCTTCATTTTGCAACCGGTCATTCCGTCATCCATTCAGCGGTGCCTTCAACTCTTCCCGCCTCGACTTACTTTCCCTCGTAGCAGATCACAGACTCCACATCATAATCGGCAAGCTTCTCACGGCCCTTCAGTCCGGCGAGCTCCATCAGGAAAATGACCTTCACCACCTCGCCGCCAAGCTGCTCGATCAGCTTGATCGCGGCCTCGATCGTGCCGCCCGTCGCAATCAGATCGTCGATGATAACCACCTTCTGCCCCGGCTTAATTGAATCCTTATGCATTTCGATCGTCGCCGATCCGTACTCCAGATCATACTCCATCGAGACAGTCTCGCACGGCAGCTTGCCCTTCTTGCGCACGAGCACGAACGGCTTATGCAGATTATACGCGATCGGCGTGCCGAAAATGAATCCTCTCGACTCCGCTCCGACGACCACGTCAAAGTCTACCCCCTTCAGCTTCTCCTGCATCAGATCGATCGCCAGATGCAGTCCGTCCGCATCCTGCAGAATGCTCGTCACATCCCTGAAAATAATCCCCGGCTCCGGAAAGTCCGGAATGCTTCTCACGTATTCTTCAATCTTTTTCATTTTCTTATTCCTCCCTCGATTGCGGCACACCACACCGCGTCTTGAATGCACTGCATCTGTCTCTGCGCACCTGCGCCGCCGTACTTGCAGGCAAAATTCTATGTCTAAAAATGAAGTATAGCATTTTCCGCGATTTTTCGCAACTGCTTTGATAAATTCTGGTGCATTCTGATGCATTCAGCGGCAGAATTTTCCCGTCGGCGGATTCTTCACTTGTTTCTATTCCTGAAGTTCGTCATAAATCTTCAAAATTTCTACACTTGTAATGTAGCAATATCAGATAAGTTTTGTTATCCAAACTATACATTCTTAACTGCTTGTAATCTCTGCGCGCTGGGTAAGGTCATTAATCACGCCTATGTCCTCAATCCTGTTGATTCCAAAACACTTTTTCCCAGCATCCTTTATAGATGCTCCAATATGATATCCCTGCGCATGATCTATTATCAAAAAACGATCATGAAACGCGGATGTGCGTTTTACCTCCAACCCTGAGTACTGAGCATTAAAATTCTGAATATCCTGTGAAGTTATCTTTACGCTCGGAAGTGTATAAATACAAATATCGACCTGAGGATTTTTTTTAGCCAAAATATTCAGAGTGGCTACATCCACATATCCGTCTATCAGCACAATATGATTCTCCGCCTGCCTGATTAAGTCTGTCATAAGGCTGAAAGCATCAAAAATCTGTCCATCAAAAAAGATTTTCTGATTATCCTGCTTATGGGATTCAATATATTCAAAAACCTGCTCAAATCGCCGTTCCGTCTTTTCCTCCATAGCGATCTGCCGTATCTCCATTGCATTCATCTTCTCATACAACAAAGAGGCATTTGACATATACTTCCGCATCTCAACAAAGGTGTCCATAATCCGAATGCTCGCATGGACAGCGACTTCACTCCGCAGTACAGAAGAAAGCATCGCAATCCCCTGTTCCGTAAACGCATAGGGAAGTTTTCTTCTGCCGCCATGAGTATTTTCATCCAAGGGGCTGTCGGTTAATACCGATTTTTGACCCCTGATAAACAAAGAGGGGATGATCCCGCGGGATTCAGGCTTTTT
>CANQVH010000084.1 GCA_947627245.1 uncultured Lachnospiraceae bacterium
CGTCTCAACCAACGACCCGGAAGCGATCTCGTTTGCCACGGAGGCAAAGACGCCTCTGGTGGTCCCGGCAAATTCCTCCGTGCTGGATCCGATCTTTTCCAATCCGGCCTCCATCACTCCACCTAAAAACTTCTCCATGGATTTTCCTTCAAGGATTCCCTGAAATCCGGTATTCAAGGTCGTCGTACCGCTTGCCGCCAGCTCGCCGTTCGTCGTCTGGACCGACGAATCGACTGCGTTCTCCTTCTTGGTCGAGCCTCCCCCTGAGGAGCCCAAAAACCATGCGATCAGGCAGATGAGCACAAAGATAAAATAATGCTTTTTCAGCGCCTGCCTTGCCTTATGTTTCCATTCTCTTCTGTTTTGCATCTCTTTTCCCTTTTTTCCCTTCTTTTATTATAGATTATAAGGCCTCATAACCCTAATATTTTTATTATATTAAATTTTCCTATCTTTTTCGACACGGCGGATTTGACGTTTCTGTAATCAAACCTGACTTTTACGTAGTCAAAAAATACGGTCAAAATATCTTTCTTTCGTCCGCATCCGCCGCCTCGGCAAACGGCCCCGGCAGCGTGCCGATCCCCCGGTGTCCCCCGAAGTAATCCCGGTCAAAAATGATATCGGAACCGTCCGGATTCTCGAAGCGCTGCTCCGGCTCGAACGCGCAGCCCAGCGTGTCGGTGGAGATGACGCCGTCCCGGAACTCCCCGAGAAGATCATAGACGTTTGTCTTCAGGTAAAAGCCGTCTTCCTTTTCGGTCAGCTCCACATACGCTTTTTGCGCGGTCTCCTCGCAGAAATGCTTCTCATGCCTGCTCACGGAAGCGCCGTTGAAATAGGCGTTGCCGTCGACCCACGCCGGGAGATGTCCGAAGTGATACGTCCCGAGAGCGCCCATGTCCGGTTCGTCCTCCGCTTCAAATGGCGCAACCCACTCCTCATAAGACGGGAAAATGTCAAAAGGCGCCGTCCCGACCTGCTCATAGTCCGCGTCCTCCGCCGTGCGCTCCGGATGCTCGACCGGATACTGCTGCACGAAAATATTGTTATAGACACGGTCGTCGCCGTGCAGGATCGTCATAAATCCGGCCACCTCAGTCCTGTGACGGATATGATACGGCGTGTAGCGCGGCTCTCTCTGCCCGTTCACGATGCTGTCCACCCCGGCGTTGATCAGGCTGAAGCTGCCGAGGCAGAGGTTGTGCACGCAGGCAATCCCCTCGCTCGGGATCGTCACGGACACCTTTGAGAGCAGGAGGTTGTTGTCGATCAGAGTCGGCCCGTGTCCCACCTCGATAAACACGTCGGTGCTGAACATCGCTCCCTGCGCCTGCGGGATTCCCTCCGGACGCTGATTGTCGTGCAGAAGATTCTGCGTGATCCTCGCGCCCTGCGCTTCCCAGTCGCACCAGATCCCCATGATGCAGTTGTGGATATGGTTCCTGCGGATCGTGACGTCAATCGCCGCGTGGAGCTTGATGCCCGCCGTCTCCGCGCCGCCCAACTGCTGGGAATTGCAGATATGGTGAATATGGCAGTCCTCGATCGTGGAGAAAACGCCGCCCATCCGGCCGACGATACCGGTCTGCTCGCAGTGATGGATGTTGCACCTGCGAACGATATGGCTGCCCACGTTCTCTTTCAGCCAGCCATGGTACTGCCCGCGGCAGACCGCATCGCGCTCCATCTGCGTCGGGCTCTTGACATGCCTCGTATAGAAATACATGTCGTTCTCCGGATCCCGGTATTTGCCGAGAGAAATACCACAGCATTTGCTGTTGCTGATCTCACAGTCTTCTATGATCCAGCCCTTGCTCCAATGCGGCCCGATCATCCCGTCCTGATACGCGGCCGGCGGTGCCCATGTCGTGGCCGCCTTGTTGATATCGAAACCGCTCACCGTGATATAGCCGACTCCGGTCTTGTCCGGCATAAAGCAGTTTCTGCGGACACTGATCTCCACCTTTTCTTTGTTCGGATCCAGCCCGCGGAAATTCGCGTACAGCACCGTCGTATTCCCGTCCTGCTCGGTATACCATTTCCAGCGGGATTCCTCCGCCGACCATGCGCAGGGATCCGCCTCGCCCGCGATACACTCCTCCAGCGTCACAGTCTCGTACATCATCCGATCGTTCAGGTAGACCGAGCCGGTGTGCCGGACCTTCGGCGCGAAATACCAGTCGCCGCAGACGTAAGTGGTGTACGGATTGTAAGAGCCGAACACTCCGTTATCCACGCGGGCGGTCCACACCGTCCCCTGATAAAGCGTCCAGCCGGAGAGCTCCTCCGCGCCGGTGATCACCGCGCCGAGCGGCTCAGTGGAGCGGTAGGTGATCCGCTGCTTCGGTGTCCCGGCATGCAGCGGGTTCACATACTCCCGGTAGACGCCCGGCGCCACCAGCACCTCGTCCCCCGGAAGCGCCACGCGCGCCGCGTCGTTGATGTGCCGAAACGGCCGCTCCCGACTCCCGTCCCCGATGCAGGGAGCATTCGCATCGACATAATAGATTTCGGGTCTCTGATTGATACTCATTATCTTGTCTCCTTTCACTCCTTTTGTTTCCTGACAAACAGCAGAACCTGAAAACACATTTTATCCACATATTTCATCGTGTATTTCAGACGGTTTAACAAGTCAGGATCTTTTTCCGATTCCTGTGCCAGTTTTTTAGTACAGTTCCATATATCACTCGGAATTTCAAAATCAGGATTGATGTCCTTGATGCTTACTTGCGCGTTTTCGAACATATAGTACGCAAGATCGCTCTCCAAGTGCTTGTGCAGTTGATCTTTCAGGATCTTAAGTTCCGGTATATCCTGCGGCAGGCTTACATCCTCCCTTCGGTAACCGTTCTTCTCCAGCGCCTCGACGATTTTTTTCGTGAGAGACATGTCTTCTCCCCTCGTATATTTGCTCCGATACGAAATGCACAGAACGATGCGATCCCTGCGCAGTTTCTTATCACTCAGGCCGTCACAAAACTGATCAATGATGGATCTTTCTTTCCCGTTCCCGGCGTCATCCAGATTTTCACTCAGGATCTTGGGGAAACACAAAATATTACAGCACATCTCCTTGTACATGAATTTCATGAATTCTTCCATGCCGGATCTGAAAAATTTCTCGTTGGTAAAGCCTTCCAGAGTGAAACTGACAGGCCATTCCACAAGATCAATCCCGCGATAATACAGGGTCTCGCACTTGATATGCTTCTGCATCTTTTCCCGTGCGTACGCCAGAGCCACGCCGTCGATCTTTGACCCGCAGCCGAAAGAGTACGCTGTCACGTTATTTTCATCGCGCAGGAGCCAGAGGGCAATCTGGTACATCACCGCATACTCAAAGGTATACGCCATCGCGTACCTCAGAAGATAATACCGCACGATCAGCTCATCCCGGTAGTCCGGCAGGCTGCCATCCCTGAATTCCATTTTGGCGAGCCTTTTCTTTCCTCCCTCAGGGTCGCTTTCCATCTCTTTGCAAAATTCACGGTAAATCTGATTCAGTTCCTTCCTAAATGTATCCATCACCTGCATCTGCTTCGCTTCTTTCTTCAGCGCTTCTTTTATTTTTTCAATCTCATGATCCGTCGTGCCGTCCGTAGGGATTCTCACAAAGCAATACTTGCTGAAATCCGCCCCGATCGATTCTACGGCAATATTCTTTTTCCTGTCATATTCCACCATATCCGGGGTTCCGACCGGATCCCTGTGATAGGAACCGTCCACCTCAATGATATAGCAGATCCTTCCGTCGCGGTAAATAACAAAATCAAATCTCGCACCGTTCCGAATATATTCCTGAACTTCTTTATCCTCCGTCCGGATAGCTCCCACGCGGGAAAGCGGCACCTCACAATGTATCTCAAAGTCTTTAAAGAAATCGTCCGATGCCAGAGCTTCCAGAACACACCGCTCCGGTGCGGAGGCATCCGGATTCTTCGCGCTTTTTCCCGCTTTCCCCGACTTATAATACGGAACCTTATCAAATACGGACTTCAAACTTGTTTTCTGCAGTCCGAATCCTTCCTCCTGCGTTTCCTTTGTCTGATTCTGATTCACATAGTCAAACAGCCTGCACAGATAACCCTCGGGACGGCTTATCTCATCCGGAAGTTTCCCATCCTCGATCAGACGCTCCTGCAATTCACGCGGCATCCAGTTGGCTGAGGTTATGTAACAAAGCTCTTTTTTAGCTCTTGACACAGCGACATTCGTGATTCTCCTGCCCTGCGGCCATATTGCCGCACTGTCTACCACAGGCATCACGCAGACATAATCATAACCGCGTCCCTGCGCCTTGTGGATGGTAAGCTGCGGTATCTCCGGTATCCTCGGATCGGCATCCTTCAGCTCGCTTTCCTCAATTTCCGTGCCGTTTTCGTCATTGTACCGATCCAGCCTTTCTTTCAACAATTTCAACTGTTTGCGGTAAGGCGACAGAACACAGGCGCTGTACTCGGGATCCTTTTTTATCCTGTCCAGAATATGCGGATATTCCTCCTGTATGAACACCTCAATCTGTTTTTTGTTATAGTTCTCACTTTTCCCGCTCTCTTTTGATTGCGTACTTTCCCAGTAATCTCCTTCGTACCAGCGAATCCTGATCGGAAATTTCCCATCATCCCGCGTCTTGATCTCCAACTTTTCTTCGTAAAAATATTTGTTGCAGAAACCGATAATCGCCGGGTGACAGCGATAATGCTCATTTAACATATATTTTCCCGCAAATGCTTCAAAACGCATGAAGCAGGCATGCATAAAGCTGTTTTCTTCCTCGTCCAGATAGTACTCTCCGGCTTTCCCTGCATCAGCGCGTATCTCTTGGCTCTCTTCTTCCTTGAGCAGCTTGTCATTGTAGATCGGCGAAAGCTGCTCATCGTCGCCAAACAACACCAAATGCTTCGCCGATGCCATCGCAAGGATCCCGATCATCGAACTCACTTGAGAGCACTCGTCAACGACCACATAGTCAAACTGGTTATCCGTTCCTTCTATACAGTTTCTCAGAGAATGTATGGTGCTGAACAGAATCGGAAAATAATCCAAAAAATCCGGCGGGAACTTGCCCCCGTTCTCATCCCAATGATTTGAAAAAAGCTGAGCGAGTTCCGGATTTTCTTCCTCCAGTTTTGTTTTAAATCCTTCCCTTTTTTCCCTGTTTCCCAGAACCGCACATTTGCTCCAAAGCTCTTTATCTTCCCGAACCAGATCGACGATGTTCTGTATCGCCTCAGAGTTCGACGATACCACGGCAATCTTTGCTGTCTTGCGAAAAGTGCGCAGACAGAGCAGCAGATTCTTGATCGTCTCTGTCTTCCCGGTACCCGGAGGCCCCTGAACGATTGTGATCGGCTTTGTGATCGCGGCCGCGATTGCACTGATCTGAGCCGGATTCGGCCGTGGCTTCTTTGTGCAGCACTTCTTGACCTTCTTTTCCATCCCTGCATCGTACTCGGTTTTGTCCTGCTCGCGCAAATCGGCAAAATCCTCCTCACTGCCGAGGAACGCTCTGGTCAATGTATTCAGGGAACACGGTGAATTATCCTCATAAAACCACGAAACTGAATACCCCAACCGTTTCTTTTCTCCGTCTTCGTTCACGGTATAACCGTATTGTTCTGCAAGGTTGCTGTAATATTTCCACAGCGCCTCTGCTTTATCCACTACATTTATCCCCTTTCCCTCATATACTCAGCTCCAGCGTCAGTTGTCTGTCCGCCAGGGATTTTACCTTCCGCTCCGTTATTTTGTCATTCTCGGATATTACGTCGCACAACAGCGGGGACTTCGGATCGTATTTTCTGCAATTCTTCTCTACACTGTCCCTGCTGTAATTCGCATAGCAATATACGCAACCGTGCAGGCACGTATTATAGCTGCCGACCTCCATACTCTCTACGCAGCCGCACTCACCTCGCTGCACCTTATCCTTTTTCACGTTCAACCGGGCACCGATTATCTCTTCGATCAGTTGTTTGTCAATACAACTGTTGTGCTCGATTCCGTATTTCTCCAGATCGATTTTCTCTGCGCAGGACGCCGTCTTCATGCCGTTCGCCCTCGCAATCCCGGCCAGCTCGCCCGCGAACGCACCGAGCTCGCCCTCCGGCATGTTATACGTGCCGAGGGTTGCTATATTCTTCTCATTCTTCGCATACAGATCCACAAAACTGATAACGCATTTCTCCGTATAACCGTTCAACACTTCCGCGATCTGCTTAAACGCGCGGAGATGGTACTCCGGAGTATATCGCTGTGTAAAGAGGATCGGGTCATAGCGCCAGATCACCCGCTTCGATCCGATCCTGCGTGCCAGCTCCGTAAACGCGGGAAGAATAACCGTTTTCTTATCCGGAACATTCGGCTCGACGTCCTTTCCGTATCCGGTGACCGTATATTGAAAATAATACGGATACGCAGAAAGCTCATCCAGATATCGCAGCATTGGCGCCGCGTTTTTTGTCCAGAACACAATGCAGTCCACATACTTCGGGCTGATATCGATCTTGCTCACCTGATGGATGTTCATCGGATTTTTCACACAAACAAAGCCTTCCCGGATACGGTTCATAAACCACTCTGAATAATAGGCCGGAATATCCGTTCTCCGACTGACGCTCAAAATCATATCCGCACCTCCTTTAAAACTTCACTCGCTCATTCTCCGTCGAAGCAGAACATACTGAACAACGCTACCGTGTTCGGACCGTAGTCATACTCCATGCCGCACTTGTCCGCCATGTCCTTCACAAAAATGCAGTACGCGGACATACAGGAAAACATCAGTTTCGGGAAACGGCAGGGCTTTCCCTCCACGATCGCACAGGTCTCGCAGAGATTGCAGCCGCTCGCTCCGACCATCAGGCCGTCCAGACCCGTCCGGTCGATGAACTCCCGTGTGAGCTTGTTGTGCTTTCCCTTGGCCGGCTTCGTCTCGCTGCCATCCATCGGATCGTCCACATCCCAGACCGTCTGAAGTACGACCGCCATCGGCCACTTCCGGACGCGCGCCTTCATTTCTTCCACCGTGCCGCAGTCCGGCGGACACGCGTAATTCACCCCGTACTTCCCGCACAGATTCTCCTCGCACAGCGGCCGGAACGCCGGTATAAACTCGATATCCTTCGTCTCAATCAGCGCCGCAGCCGCGAAGCCCATCTCCATCGCCAGCTCCGGCAAATCATTTCTGTTCATTCCTTTATCCTCCTCGGTTTTCCGTCATTCTGTCCCGTATCTGCATAAAAATCATATCCAAAACTACGTGTTTCTCAAACATTTTAACATAATAACGTGAAAAAGTATAGAACAATCCGATTGACTTTCCGTCGTAATGTGATACTGTAAAAAAGAATAAAAAACTATGGGAGAAATCTTTATGAAACGAAGTGTAAAAGAACTGTGCATCCGTGTCGTCATCCTGCTGTTCGGGCTCGCCGTGGCACATCTCGGGGTGACGCTCTTCCTGCTCGCTAATCTCGGAGCAGATCCGTTCAATGTGCTCGTGCAGGGTATTTTCCGAACGCTTGACCGGTTCGTCAACTGGACCTTCCTGACGCACGGGAATGTCCACATCGTAATCTGCTTCCTGATCATCCTCGTATTGCTGATCGTGGATCGCAGCTACATAAAAATAGGAACCGTCCTGTGCATGGCGTTCGGCGGTCCCATCATTGACTTTTTCACACGGCTGCTCTCCTTCCTGTTCGAGAAGGGCAATCCGCTCTGGCTGAACCTGATCGTGCTGGCGCTCGGCTGTGTCATCCTCGCGCTCGGCATGACGATCGTCATCAAATCCGACGCAGGTACCGGTCCGAACGATCTTGTAGCTCTCGTCATCAGCGATAAGACGCGCCGCCGATTCGGCGTCGTCCGTATCATCGTCGACGTGTCATTCGTCGCGGTCGGTTTCCTGCTCGGCGGCACGATCGGTATCGGCACGGTCATCTGCGCGTTTCTCGTCGGTCCTGTCGCAGACTTTTTCCTGCCGCGCAGCGAGCGATTTGTCAATGCCGTGCTGCGGCGGGCAAATCTGTCCTGATCGCAAAGGAGGCCGCACAAAACACGGCCTCCTCTATTTCCCCTAAGGTCAATCTCTGTATTTTCCAATCTTATATTCTTTAAGCAGTGATTCCTGATACTCCCGATCCGTCGTAGATCGGAGCAGATCATCCGTGCGACCTTCCGCAAGCAACGCCGCATTCAGCCGGTTGATCTCTTCCCTGCCCTCTTCTCTCTCGTAGTATTTCTCTTCCCATGCCTGCATATACTTCACCCCAACTTTCTCGCTGGAGCGCACCTTGCATACCCTCTCATGGATTCTCCGGATCCTCTCGCTGTTCGCCCGCGCGGCTTCTTCGTCAGTCGTATTCTCTACATAGTGCAGAAAATCGGCCAGCTCTTTCGTCACCTCGCTATCATTCGTTCCCTTCGTACTCAAGAAGATTCGAACTGCTCCATCTTCCAGTTCACAATCCCTGATCTCCTTACATGTCGAAGTGAATGTATACCGGTATTTCTGATAACCGAAAAGATCAAAAGTCATAATCATGATCAAGTACGTCCGGTTCAGACTACTGTAATCCGGGACGCCCGGCTCTAACAGCGAAACATCCATCAGCGCCTGATAATATCTGCTCCGCTTCGCCAGATCGTTCTTCTTTTTATCCTGCATCTCAGTGTTATAAATAACCTGATCCTCGTCAATAGAAAATAGATCCATCCGAATCGAGCGGGCCATCGGCGTCAAACGGAACTCCTTTTCGGTGGCTCCGTATTTTATGATAGGAATCTCTTTGTCGAAAATGATGCTCAAGACGTCTTGCTGCGTTTGCGGATCCTCCATTACCTCATCAAAAAGAAACCGTGCGGAAAGATTCAACTTTCCTAACGGCACAGGTACAGCAGATGCGCCAGTTCTGTTATTCAGTTTTTTGTTCATCTATTCCTCCTTTATCATAACATAATTGATTCCTTTTTCAAACGGGAAATGCGGGGAATTCCGCATAGAATTTCACCAGATTTGATTTATCTTCTGCTTTTCATGTTTATTAAGATAACACATCTCATCTCTTTTTGCAATATAAAGCAACAAAATGTTTATTTTAATCCGCACTATCCTCCTTCGGCAGCTTCCGGAAAAACGCCATCGCAAACGGAAGCGTCACCGGCACCGACATCAATATCGCGAGCGGCTGTGTTTCCTGAATTCCGGCAATCCCACGGAAATGTGAAAGGATCAGCAACAGCGGAATAAAGAGCAGGCCGTTTCGAAGCGCCGACAAAAACGACGCTCCGAGCCGCTTTCCGGTACTCTGGAAAAGCATCTCCGTCGTCATACAAATCGGCAGAAACAGATGGGCCAGCGCTTGCAGACGCAACGCACGCGTCCCCACCGCAATGACCTCCGGGTCATCCCGGAACAATCCGATCAGGTGTCCCGAGAAGATCAACAGCAGCGTACAGCCGACAATGATAATGCCCTCCGAGATGATCACGGTAACGCGATAGCCTTTGCGGACGCGGGAATATTTCCCGGCGCCGTAATTGAACGCCGACACAGGCTGAAAGCCCTGTCCGACTCCGAGCGCGATAGAGAATGCGAAGAATATGATCCTCGCGACAATGCTCATACCGGCGACCGCCGCGTCCCCGTAAAGGGCGCACTGCGCGTTCAGAAGCACCGTATTCAGGCTGTTCAGTCCCTGACGCAGCAGACTCGGAAAGCCTGTCGCCATGATATTTCCGTAGACGGCGGGACCTGCCTGCAATGCCTTCCTGACACTCAGCTTCGACTCGGTCTTTCCGGAAAGGAACATGAACAGAAGGATCAGCCAACTGATGATCTGGCTGGCCGCCGTAGAGAGCCCGGCTCCCGCAATGCCCATATCCAGCCCGAACATCAGGATCGGATCTCCGATCATATTCAGAACCGCGCCGGTCATCAGGCCGATCATTCCGAGCGCCGCCTTTCCCTCATAGCGGAGAATATTATTCAGTGTGAGACTGCTGCTCATAAACGCCGACGCAATCAGTATGTAAGTGATATAAGTCTTGGCGTACGGCGCGATCGTCTCCGTGCTTCCGAGTATCATGACAATATCGTCCAACCACAGGAAACCGATTACCGTGATCAGCAGTCCGCCCAGCAACGCCCCGAAGAACCCGGCAGAAGCATGCAGCGACGCCGATTCCTTGTCCTGATGTCCGAGCGCTCTTGACAGGATGCTTCCCGAGCCCTGCCCGAACATAAAGCCGAACGCCTGAATAATCGCCATAAATCCGAACACAACGCCCACCGCGCCGCTCGCACTCGTCCCGAGTCTGCCGACAAACGCCGTGTCCACGAGATTGTAAATGTTATTAACCAGCATGGAAATGATGCTTGGAACCGACAACGTCAGAACCAGCCGCGGGATCGGCGTAGCCGTCATCTTTTTGTACTGTGTCATTTCCTGTCTCGCCTGCATAAACCATCCTTCTTTCCGGATCAGCCACGGTTCCCGTGATGCTCTCCGTATTATTTTATGCGGTACCGGTAGTCAGGTCCTTCTTCGGTCAAACTTCCGCGAGAGCATCATCCCAATGCCCTGAAGGATCTGCACCAAAACGACCAGCAGCACCACGGTCACGACCATGATATCTGCCTGATAGCGGTTGTAGCCGTAACGCACCGCAATCGCGCCCAGACCGTCCGCGCCGACCGTACCCGCCATCGCGGAATAGCCGAGAATCGTCGCCGTCACGATCGTCGCGTTGACGATCAGGGACGTGCGCGCTTCCGTCAGCAGTACCTTGAAAACAATCGTCCACGTACCCGCGCCCATACTCTGCGCCGCCTCAATCACGCCGTGGTCGACCTCTTTCAGCGAAGATTCAACCATTCGCCCGATGTACGGAGCGGCCGCGATTGTCAACGGCACGATCATCGCGTTCGAGCCGTAGCTCTTTCCGACGATCAGTCTCGTCAGCGGGATCAGCATAATCAACAGGATCAAAAACGGAATGCTCCGAAATATATTCGAGACAAAGTCGAGTACCTTGTAGACGCCCGCATTCGGCCGGATACCGTCCTTGTCTGTGACCGTCAGCAAAATACCGAGCGGCATCCCGATCAGGTAGCCGAGAAACGTCGGCAGCAGCGTCATGTACAGCGTCTCGCCGATCCCTTCAAGGATCATCTGTATCACTTTTTCATCCCACATAGTCTTTCAGCTCCTCCACTGCAAGTTTTGCCCCAATCAGATACGCGATCATCTTGTCCCCCAGCACCTCGTCCTCCGGGAGCTGCAGGATCATCTCGCCCTTCGCCACACCGTCCAAATCTCTCGTGTTCGCATAAAGGATATTCACCGGAGTCTTGAACGCCAGCACCATATTCCCGATCACCGGTTCAAACGACGAATTTTCCGAGAACACGATGCGCACGCAGCGCTTCCCCTTCATCTCCGCAACACGCTCATAGCCCTGATAGATCAGGCGCTTCGCCTCGCGCGACTTCGGCGCCTGAAAAATCTCCTCCACCGTGCCGTGCTCGACGAGATTCCCGTGGTCGATGATCGCCACATGGCTGCAGATCTCCTGCACCACCGCCATCTCATGCGTGATAACCACGATTGTGATCCCGTAGTCCCGGTTGATCTGCTTCAAAAGCTGCAGGATCGACTTCGTTGTCTGCGGGTCAAGCGCGCTTGTCGCCTCGTCGCAAAGAAGGATCTTCGGGTCGGACGCAAGCACCCTCGCGATCGCCACTCTCTGCTTCTGCCCGCCGGAAAGCTGCGCCGGATAAGCCCTCGCCTTCTCCTCGAGGCCGACGACCTTCAGATACTCCATCGCTTTCTGCCGCGCCTCGCGCTTTTTGATCCCTGCGATCTCCATCGGGAAACAGACATTATCGATGACATTGCGCTGCATCAGAAGATTGAAATGCTGAAAGATCATGCCGATATCCTTGCGCGCCTCGCGCAGCTCCTTCTCCGTAAGCGACGCAAGTTCCCGACCGTCCACGGTCACATTGCCGGCCGTCGGACGCTCCAGAAAATTCAGGCAGCGCACCAGCGTGCTCTTTCCCGCGCCGGACATACCGATGATCCCGTAAATGTCCCCCTTGAAGATATCAAGGCTGACGTCCCTGAGCGCCTGTACTTCCCCTTCCTTTGACTTAAATGTTTTATCCAGATGTTCGATTCTGATAATCGGTTCCATACACTCCTCCAGCGGCATATCCGCCGCGCCCGGCGATCCCTGTCCTGTCCGGGCTTTGCGCCGGAATCCCCTCCGGCCTGTTGTAATTCCACTGTTTTCCACCTTCAAGAGTATAATATAAAAAGAGAGCTGTTGCAAGAACGAACTTGCAGCAGCTCCCCGGCTCTTAACGACCGAGTCTATAAACGTCACTTATCCCAACGCTTTAACTTTTCTCGTCAAGTGTCCCTGCCCGCATTCATTAATTATCACTCGGCAGCCGTCGTCTCCGCTTCCGTCTCAGCCTCAGCGTCGTCCTCAAACGGGATCACCGCTCCGTCGTATGTCTCGTTGATGAAATTCTTGATCTCATCCGACTTCAGCACGGATACCAGCGCCTGAATGCCCTCGTTGTTCTCGTTGCCTTCCTTCACTGCGATCACGTTCACATAAGTCTTCGCCGCCTCGGAATCCGAGGACTCATATGCGATGGAATCCTTCGCAACCGAAAAGCCTGCGTCCAGAGCATAGTTGCCGTTCATGACCGCAAAGGCCACCTCGTCAACCACACGCGGAACCTGCGCCGCCTCAAGCTCTTGGATCTCGATGTCATACGGATTCTCTTCGATATCATTTACCGTAGCGGTCAGACCGGCGTCCTCAGCCAGCGTCAGCACGCCGTTGTCCTGCAAAAGCAGAAGCGCTCTCGCCTCGTTCGTCGTATCGTTCGGAACCGCGATCACATCACCCGCCTCCAGCTCATCCAGACTGGACTTGGTACCCGGATAAATGCCGAACGGCTCATAGTGGATGCCGCCCGCGTTCACAAGATGTGTTCCCTTCTCCTCGTTGAAGCTCTCCAGATATGGAATATGCTGGAAATAGTTCGCATCGATCTCGCCGCTCTCTACCACCTCGTTCGGCAGGATGTAATCGTCAAACTCTTCCACCTCGAGCGTCCATCCCTGCTCCTCAAGGATCTTCGCTGCTTCCGCCAGAATCTCCGCGTGCGGGGTCGGGGACGCCGCTACCGTGATCGTCTTGTCCTCCTCCGCGCCGACGACACCTGCCGTGCCAAGCGCAGCGGCTGCAGAAACCGCCAGTGACAGTGCCAGTACCTTTGATAAATTCTTTTTCATAATATTTTCCTCCTTATTTCTTTCGGTAGTGTCAAATCCTACCTGTTTTTTTGTTCCAAAATCTAATAAAAACCTCAGTCTTAAGGGAAATCTGCAAAAAA
>CANQVH010000085.1 GCA_947627245.1 uncultured Lachnospiraceae bacterium
GTCCTGTACAGTACAGGATTCAATCCTCATTAGTTGCGTAACTATCAATTTTTGTCTAACTTTTTGGGGTCAGATCAAAACGACAGCCGTTCGGCTCTTCCATGCTCCGAACATCCCGTTTCGCGACAGCCCTCCGATTCTCCCGGCGCGTATCCTTTATGCGACCGCGTACTTATCCAGTACCTTGTCAAAAAAGCAATCTTCCGGCGAATACTTTACCGTCAGAGGCTTCGTCAGATCCATACTCATCACGCCAAGAAGCGATTTGGCATCTACGATTATTCTGTTATAAAAAATATCTACGTCAAATTTGCATTTCGTAGCCTCATTGACAAACTCCCTGACGTCGTTAATGGTCTTCAGACGGATTTTTTTATTCAACATGCGAATCCCTCCTGTCTATTTCTGCATCTCAGGTTATCTTCCAATGCGTTTAATTTTTGACATTATTGCACGAGTTTATACATCCGTCAAGAACGCATTTTGCTTATATTTTTTCTCAGGTGAAATGTTTTTTGTGTGTTTTGCCAAACGGTATTTTCCGTTTTGTTAAAATAGACAAAAAGAGGACTGCCGAAGCAGTCCCCTCTTAAAAAATGTCTATTTCTCCAGAGCTTCCAGAAACGCGTTCAGTCTGGCAAGCAGCACGTCCAATTCGATCCCGTGCACCATCGCCGCCTCTTCCAGCGTCTCCATCTGAGAAGACGGGCATCCTACGCAATGCATTCCGCCTGCCATCAACACCGGAGCAAGCCCTTGGTTCACCTGAAGAATCTCTCCGATCGTCATATCCTTGGTGATCTTCGCCGCCACTTCATATCCCTCCTTCGTTCACTACTGTAATTCTCCGGGCCTGCCGCATCCTAACGCCGTTCTTCGGACCGGACCGGGAACCCCTACGCAACATTATAATACGTTTGTCCCTATTATGCAAGGCGCAACTCCTTCTGTTATTGGCAATGTTTCCACAGAAATACATCATGATTTCTATATTTCTGCTTGTGTATTTCACGGATTTGTATTAGAATAAAGCAAAGATTCCATGAGGAATCTGTAATTTCCAATTCTAAAAGGAGGACTCAACTATGGCATATGTAATTTCTGACGAATGCGTAGCTTGCGGTACCTGCGCAGGCGAGTGCCCGGCAGACGCTATCTCTGAGGGCGATGGAAAGTACGTAATCGACGCTGATGTCTGTCTTGAGTGCGGCACATGCGAAGCTGCATGCCCGACAGGCGCTATCTCCGCAGAGTAAGCATTTCGGCGGCGAAAGAGCCTGCTTACATAGCGAAAGCGCACAGCGTGCTGAATGATTTTCGGTACAAAAGGACTGCCCGGATCGATTCCCTCTGTTTTGGGGGATCGGTTCGAGCAGTCTTTGTTATTCCCGGTCTTTCCGAAACAGTCTGCGCATGGCCCGTCTCAATCCCCCGATCCGGCCGTCCTGCGTTTCCAGCGTTGCAGCCGCCTCCCGCGCGCTTCGGTCGTACTGCAGATAAAGCTCCGTCAGCTCTTCCCTGATCCGCTCCGCGATCGACTCCTCCAGCTTTTCATTCTGCTCCGAGACTACCTCTTCCATCAGGCGGCGCAAGATCTGCTCGAACTGCTGCACCGGCTCCGGCTCATATATGGGAACGATCTCTGTGCACGGCGCTTCCGGGGAGGCCGCGGCGCAATCCGTTTCATCTTCCCCCGTAAGTCCCCTGATCTGCCGCGCAAATCCGGCGTCCTGTTCCGGCGCGTCAAGATCCAGCCGCCCCTGCTTGTCCAGCAACAGGCGGATCGCCTTGAGCTGCAGCCCTTTGTCCTTCAGCTCCCTGACCTGCCGGAACGTCTCAATATTTTCCGCGCTGTAGATCCGATGTCCCTGCGCGCTGCGGCGGATCTCCAGCGAAAGCTCTTCCTCCCAATAACGCAAAACGTGCGGCTCCACACCGACGAGCCGCACTGCTTCCGAAACCGAATACCTCTTCTCTTCCATACGATTCTCCCCGTGCATACGTACTCCACTATTAATATATGGCCGCACGGAGCAAAAAAGAACCGTTTATTTTTTTATGTTTGCAAATTTTGTGAAGCGCGGCAGCCACGCAAGCTCGATCGTGCCCGTAGGGCCGTTCCTCTGCTTGGAGATAATGACCTCCGCGACATCCTTCCTCTCCGTATCAGGATTGTAATAATCCTCGCGGTACAGGAACATCACAACGTCCGCGTCCTGCTCGATCGCGCCGGACTCTCGCAGATCTGAGAGCATCGGCCGATGATCCGGGCGCTGCTCCACCGCGCGGGAAAGCTGCGACAGCGCGACCACAGGCACCTGCATCTCACGGGCAATCTCCTTCAGCGAACGCGAAATATCCGAGATCTCCTGCTGTCTTGACTCCGCGCGCCGGCTCCCCTGCATGAGCTGGAGATAGTCGATGATGATGATGTCAAGCTCATGCTCCAGCTTATATCTTCTGCACTTGCTGCGCAGCTCCGAGACCGAAATACCCGGCGTATCGTCTATGATCAGCTTGGAACGGCCGATCGTCCCGGCCGCCTCGATCAGACTCGACCAATCGTTGTCGTTCAGCTTCCCGACCCGCAGATTCTGCGAATCCACATGGGACTCAAGAGAAAACAGGCGGTTCACCAATTGCTCCCGCGACATCTCAAGGCTGAAGATCGCCACGGTCCGATCGTTCCGAAAGGCCATATATTCTGCAATATTCAGCGCAAACGCGGTCTTTCCCATAGACGGACGCGCCGCAATGAGGATCAAATCCGACGGTTGAAATCCGGACGTCTTGATATCCAGATCGATGAATCCGGTCGCAAGTCCGGTCACGCTTCCCTTCGCCCGGCTCGCCGCCTCGATCTTGTCCAGCGCATTCAATACGATATCCTTGATCGGCGTGAAGTCGTTCGACGAATTTCTCTGCAGAACCCGAAAAATCTTTTTTTCCGTGTCCTCCATGACTTCGTCAACCGTATCCCTGCCCGCATAGCACGCGGCGGCAATATCCTCCACCGTCCGGATGAGTCTGCGTAGCAACGCCTTGTCGGCAACGATCTGTGCGTAATACTTCACGTTGGCAGACGTCGGAACCGCTGTGATCAGCTCTCCGGCATATTCCATGCTGCTGATCTCCGGCGGCACATCCTTTGCCTTCAGACGATCCTGAAGCGTAACCAGATCGATCGGCATGTCCTCATGGTAGAGCTCAGACATTGTGTCAAAGAGGATCCCATATTGTTTCTGATAAAAATCATCCGCGGTCAGCATCTCAGTCGCAATCGTGACTGCATCGCGATCCATGATCATCGCTCCGATCACAGACTGTTCCGCCTCCGCGCTATGCGGCATGGTCCGCTTGAGCATCGACTCGTCCACAATATCGCTCCTTCCCGTCTCTCTTCCGTATTTCCGAAACCCTTATCCCCCGGCTGTCTCTCACAGCGCGGTAACATTCACCTTGATCTCTGTCGTCACCTTCGGATGCAGCTTGATGGATACCTCCGTCACGCCGAGCGTCTTGATCGGGCTGTCCAGCAGAATCTTTTTCTTGTCCACTTCGCATCCGAGCTGCTTCTTGATCTCCTCCGCAATCTCCTTGGAGGACACGGAACCGAACACCCGTCCGCCGTCGCCCGCCTTCACGGCGACCTTGACTTCCTTGCCCTTCAGCTCTTTGCCCAGCGCTTCGGCCGCCTCCTGCGTCTCCTTCGCGACCTTCTCCGCATTCGCCTTCTGCAGCTTGAGGTCGTTCATGTTTCCGCTTGTGGCTTCCTTCCCCATGCCCTTTTTGAGCAGCATATTGCGGGCGTAGCCCTCGCTGACCTCCACGACGTCGCCTTTCTTTCCAAGGGATTTCACATCCTGCAGCAAAATAACCTTCATAACTATATCGCTCCTTCTTTTGTCATCTGTGTCAGTACTTCCTTCAGTCTGGTGCGCGCCTCATCGATGCTCACGTTATCCAACTGCGCGCCGGCAATATTCATATGACCGCCGCCGCCCAGCCGCTCCATGATGATCTGCACATTCACCTCGTCGATCGCGCGTGCGCTGATGTAGATCTTCTGATTGAACTCCGTCAACACAAACGAGGCCTTGACCCCGATGATATTCAGAAGCTCGTTCGCCGCCTGCGCGCCGATCACCGTCGGGCTCTCAAGCCCTTCGCTCGGGCAGATGCTGATCGCGTAACAGCCCATGAACGCCTCCGCGTGGCGCACCGCCTCCGCGCGCGCCTTGTAGGTCTCCATGTCGTTGCGGAAATATTTGCGCACACGCGTCATATCGGCGCCGTTCCTGCGCAGGAACGCGGCCGCCTCAAACGTGCGCATTCCCGTCTTCGCGACAAAATTGTTCGTATCGACAATGATCCCCGCATAGATGCTGTCCGCCTCGATCGGCTTCAGCCGAATCCCCTCGTCGTAGTACTGAAGAATCTCCGCGATCATCTCACAGGCCGACGACGCGGACGGCTCAATATAGGACAACGACGCGTTTTCAATCTGCTCCGTCCCCTGTCTGTGATGATCCAGCACAACGATCGTCCTCGTCAGGTAAAGCAGCTCCTCGCACTCTACCATCGCCGGGCGGTTCGTGTCGACGACGACAACTGCCGTATTCTGATTCGTCATCTCGATCGCCTGCTCATGGGTCAGGATCAGTTTTTCTTCACGCACTTCTTCCTGAAGCGCCGTCACCCACGGACGGATCGCGCTGTTGATATCTCCAAGGACGATATGCGCCGGCTTTCCCGCCTGCTGCGCCGCCCTGCACACGCCGACCCCGGCGCCGAGCGAATCAATGTCCGTGATCTTATGTCCCATCACAATGACGCGGTCCTTCGTATTGATCAGCTCGCGCAGAGCCTGCGCCTTCACCCTTGCGCGCACGCGCGTATTCCGCTCCGCGTGCTGCGTCTTTCCGCCGAAGAACGCCAGCTTCTCGAGATCCTTCACCACGACCTGATCTCCGCCTCGCGCAAGCGCCATCTCCATCGCGCCGCGCGCCGCCTCGTAATTCTGCGTGTAATCCGGATGATTCAGGCCGATGCCGATGCTGATCGTCATGTTTATCACATTTCCGATGTTCACCGTCTTCACGTCCTCCAGAATGGAAAAGCGATCCTCCTCCATCCCGGTAAGCCCCTTGCGGTTCATCACCAGAAGATATTTGTCCTTCTCGAGTTTCTTGATCAGACCGCCCATCGCGGAAACGTACTTCGTGATCCGACGGTCGATCAACGCATCCAGCATCGAACGTCTGACGTCCTCGACGCTGTCCATCGCCTCGTCGTAATTGTCCATATAGAGCAGGCCGACGATCGGCTTCTGCTCGAAATTCTCCTTCTTGAGCGCATTCAGCTCGGTGATATCGAAGAAGTACAGCTCCACCACGCCGTATCCGTCCTCCGCAGCCTCCACGCCCGGAAGTTTCCGGATCATCTCGTCCAATGAGATCCGGCGCATACAGACATTGTATGTCCTGTCATTGTACTTGATCTCCGTATTCCCTCCGTCCTCCCGGGTCGGAAGGCAGGACAGGTCAAACTGCGGGAACAATGCGGTGATGCTCCTGTGTCCGCCTTCTTTTTTCCCCGCCAGATCGGCAAGCCTGCCGTTCATCCAGAGGATCTTGCCGTCCGTCTGCACCAAACCCTGCGGGATCACGGACTGGCTTAACATTTCATGCTCGACGCTGTGGTACTCGTTCGCAAAATCGACAAGCTCCGCCAGCACCCGCGGTCTGTAATACAGATCCAGAAGCACGACCGTCAACAGGATCGCTCCCGTGAAGCCGCCGACAATGATGCCCGCCAGCGTATCCACATACAGCACGACCGCAGTAAGACCCAGCAGCAGAAGCGGCAGAAGCACGCACCAGTACCAGTGCCGCATCAGCTTGCCGCTGTATTTTAAATGCATTTTGTCTTTTATCTTATCCGCTTTCATAACCGTCTCCATAGAATGCAGGTGCCCGGCTTGTCATGTCGGCCGGTTCCCGCCAAGACAGAGTATAGCATATTCTGCTGTTTTATGAAAGTCTTTTCTTTCGCATCCGCAGCAGAGCCAGATACGCCGATGTGCAGGCAGATACAGCCATCAGAATCAGCAACGGAAGGATCCCGGTATCATCCCCGGTCTTGGGCGCGATCTCCGGCCCGCTCTTTATCTCCCGCTTGTCCTGCATCACAACGCGCTGGATCTTCCCGGTATTCTCCACCTTGAAAGTCACTTCTTCCGCGATCGCGTACCCTTCCGGCGCGATCTCCTCCCTCAGCGTGTACGTCTTCCCCGCCTCAAGTCCTTGGACCATGTGCGGCTTCGTCCCGGATGTCCAACTGTCCACAAGATTTCCTTTCTTGTCCTTCACCTGAAGCTTCGCGCCGGGCAGCTCCTCTCCTGTCGTGATGTCCGTCTTGGAGACCTCGACGCGAAGCGGCCGGTTCACAAAGGTAAAGTCGTAGACTGCCTGCTCTTTATCCGCCCCGGCATACGAGAACGTAAATTCCTTCGTTTTGTCCGTCTTCGCGTATCCGACGGGCGCTTTCACTTCCTTCACATAATACCTGCCTCCGACCGGAAGATCCGCCGAGAAAACGAGCCTTCCGTCTTCCCCGGTCACCTTCTGTTCAATCACCGCGTCCTCCTTCACGAGAACCGTTCCGTTGCTCCCGGTAATATTCTCCCCGGCACAGAGCGCAAATACGCCTCCGGAGAGCACCCGATCCGTTCCTTTCTCCTTTTTCAGCACCGTCACCGTGACTTTCTGGCGGCTGTTCTGCCATTTTTCGTCGTAAAGCACCACGGGAGTATCCTGATCACGGTAGGTCAGATCGATATCCCTTGCCTCGCCGTCCAGCACGAATCCCTCCGCCGTCGCCTTCTCGACCACGTAATATTTCCCGAGCGGCAGATCCTCCGCCCTTGCGTATCCGAGCGCATCCGTCGTGATCGTCGCGACCAGCGCATCCTTCTTGTAATAGTCCGCGCTCACGCCGTCGGCCGCCTTGATGTCCTCCGCCGCATACACTTCGAAGACGACGTCCTTCAGAGAGCCGGATACATAGCCGAAGACCGTATCCATCGCCCCGGCAACCATCTCGCCCCATGTCACGGAGTCCACGAATTCTCCCGTCTTGCTGATGACGATGCGGCCGACCGGCACGGCGTCCTCCATCTTCACCTTCTGAATCTCCCCGGTGTCCGACACGGTAAACTCGATCTCCTCCGCGCGCAGATAGCCGTAAGGCGCCAGCTCCTCCCGCAGCTTATACGTCTCTCCGATGTGCAGGCCGGCGATGATATGCGGCTTCCCTTTTTGAGAGACCCACGAATCGACCACGTTGCCTTTTTTGTCCAACACGCTCAGCGACGCTCCTTCGATCTCCGCTCCGGTCGCCGCATCCGTCTTTGTCACCTCCACCTTCGTCGGCTTGTTCTCAAAAACAGCCTCCAGCGAAACCGTCTCCGCCTCCTGTCCCTTGTAGGAGAAGGAGAGCTCTTTTTTCTCCTCTGTCAAAAGAAAGCCTTCCGGCGCGCGAAGCTCCCTGACATAGTAGGTCCCGAACGGCAGCTTCACATCGAATACGGCCTTCCCGTCCTCCCCGGACACCGCGGTCGCAAGCCGCGTATCTGCCTTGACGATCGTCTTCCCGTTCTGTTCGATGTCGCTCTTTACATAAAGTCCAAACTCCGCACCGGCAAGCGCCGCACCGTCCTCGGCGTTTTTCTTGACAACGCAGACTTCCGCGCTCTGCAGCTCGTTCACAAATTCCACCTGCTCGGTGACGACAGGCGTATCTTGATCGACATAGGCAAATTCCGCGAACTGCTCCTCCGTGTTGAGGACATACCCCTCTGGCGCCGTTTTCTCCACGATCCGGTATTTCCCGAGCGGAAGATCCTCAAGAGTCCCCTCGCCGTCTTCCCCGGTCGTCACCACGCCTACCAGAGCGCCTTTGGCAAATTCCAAGATCCGTTCACCGTTTTCGTCTCTCTGATTGTCCGCCGTATAGATATCCTCCGCGGCGTATACCTCACAGACGGCGCCCGAGAGTTTTTCCTCCTGATAGACGAATCCGCCGTCGTAATCCTGCAGGACGGCACCTTTCTTTATCACCTTGAGCCGACCCTTTACGGGATGATTCGACGCGACCACTTCAATCAGCGCCTCGTTTGAAACGTCGTCCATCCGATATGCCACATTGTTGTCCACGGTCACCTCCAGCACGTTTTCGCCGAGCGTATAACCGTCCGGGGCCGAGACCTCCTCAATCCGATAATGCCCGCGCGGCAGACCCTGCGGCAAGATCAGGCTGCCCTCCTCATCCGTGAAATACGAAGTATGCTTCACTTCCTTCGGATAATTCGTCACCTGCTCCACGTACGTCCCGGAATCCATGTCGTAAACCTTGAACTCCGTACCCTCCTCAAGAACGCTTTTCTGCGTCTCGTCGTCGTTCTTTATGATCTTCAGCTTCGCCTCGAACTCCTTGTCGACAAGAACTCTCCACTTCTGCGGCTTGTCCGGGCTGTTCTGAGAGATCCTCACCTCGAAATCCTCCACCGGCGCAAATCCGGCGGGCACCGTCGTCTCCCGCACGATATATGTCCCGAAGGGCAGCGGCGCGGACATCGCGTATCCGTTCTCGTCCGTGAAGATCTCCGTCTCCCCGTTCGCTCCGAGCGCGACCGGCGACGCCGACGAGAAGTCGTAGCTTCCGTCCTCCCTTTTCGTCAGGCTGCTCACAAGATAGGCGGTAAAGCCCGCGCCTGCAAGCACCTCGGTCTCGCTCTTGTCATTCCCGGCGATCTTGATCAGTTGGAACGGCTGGCGCATCACCGTCTCGTCGGAAACACATTCCTGTTCGAGCAGACCGGCGCTCCCGTCGGCGTTCTCAAAGACGATATCATATTCCTTCTCATCAAGGAGATAACCGTTTGACGGGCTGATCTCCTTCACATAGTACTTGCCGAGATAAAGGTTGCCCACGGAGGCTTTGCCCTCGGCGTCGGTCGTAAGCGTCGCCACCTGCTCTCCGGCATGAAACAGCGTACCGGACACCCCGTCCGGGTGCACAATGTCCTCCCGCGCATAGAGCCCGTATACCGCATGCTCCAAAACGGCGTCTCCCTGCGGGGTTCCCGTCTGCGCGTCCCTTTTTACCAGACGGAGCGATGCCTTCACTTTCTCGTTCGGAACCGTGCAGGAAAACGTCAGTTCCGCTCCCGTGAGATCCAGCGGATAAACCTGCTCGCTGAGCACATAGCCCTGCGGCGGCGTGATCTCCTTTACGTACACCACGTTCTGCGTCCTGTTCAACTGCACGGATGCTGCTCCCTGCGCGTCCGTGGCCGGAAGCTGCGCAAGGAGGGTCGTGCAGCCTTCATCCGCGTAGATCCCGAATACCGCGCCTGCCAGACCCTTGCCCGTCTCGTTGTCCGTCTTGTATAGGTTGATGTTGACCGGCTCAATCCACCTCACCGCGAAATCGATAAACTTCTCGTCGTCCACTCCCTCGCCGAATACCAGCGCCAGATCCTGTTGAGCGCCGCCCGTGGTGATCTTATACGCGGAATAATCCTTTACAACGCTTCCCCGCATCGTGGATGTCCATACCGCTCCCACATCGGCCGCCTGCGTAAGCGGCGCAGACAGGTAAAACACCGTCCCGCCTCCGATCGTCACTTCCGCTCCCGCCTCGCTCGCCGTCCCGGTCGATACGTTGTGCAGGATCACGCCGCTCGGAAGCTTAAACGTGATCGTCTGGAGCTCATCCGCCTTGAAGCGGATATTCTTTGTCCTCTGGCTCTGTGCGTCGCTCGCATCGATATACGCCGTCACATCCGCATCCGAAAACTCCATGTCCACATCCGGGATATCCGGCTGAGCGGCGCAGTACTGATAGAGCTCCAAAGCGAGCGACCACGCCTTCTGGGTAGCGCCCGTGAGCGCGTCCGGGCTCCCGTTCGCGTATGCGGCCGCAATGTGGGTGATGATAAATCTCTGCGCGGCGTCAAACTTCGGATGCTTTTCCGCGAAAAAGCCCTCGTCGCCCGCGGCTTTCGTCCCGTAATAGCAGACCTTCGCGAGCATTTTCGCACCCTTCAGCTTTGTGACGATATAAGAATCACTGCTGCCCGGCGCCGTAAGGCTCGGCTGGATGCAGTACGCGACCGCGGTAACGTCGTTGAACGTCACCGTATAGCGGAACGTCACCAGCGTTCCGTAGCCGTAATCCGCGTATCTGTAGGGCTCTTTTGCTTTCGTCACCTTGACCGCGGTCACCGCCACCGGCATGATCCCGTTTCCCTGCCCGACCGAGGTATAAAACGTCAGGGATTCTCCCGGCGCCAGTCCCAGAAAGTCAATGTTCTGCCTCTGCGCATCCTCCAGTACCTCATCCAGCGTAAGCTCGCTATCCGTCTCCGTGTCGCTCTCAGCCTCCGTCCCGCTCTCGGCTTCTGCTCCGCTTTCGGCTTCCGTTCCGCTTTCGGCCTCCGTTCCGTTCCCTCCGTCGCCTTCAAGGTTCGCGGCCGCTTCCTGCGGCGCCGTCTGCCCTTCGAATCCCGCGTCTTCGGACGTCTCTGTCTGTCCCTCGGGGCGCTTCTGCGCGGAAAGCTCCGTCTGTCCTTCCGTTTCTTCCGTCCCGCCCGAAAGCTCCGTCGCGGGCTCCTTCGATTCGGCAGTCCCACTCGGAGGATTTGTCTCCCCTTCTGTTCCTGCCGCCCCGCCCGAAAGCTCCGTCACGGGCTCCTTCGACTCGACAGTCCCGTCCGGAGGATTCGCCTGTCCCTCCGAGTCCGCGCTCTCATCCCGGACGTCCGTCTGTTCCTCCGAATCCTGTGTCTCACCGACAGACCCCGTCTGCTTCTCCGACCCTGTTTCCTCTCCGGAATCCTCCTGAATCTGCGATCCGGATCCGGCAGTCCCGGCGTCTCCCTCTTCCAGCATATTATCTGTCCGGACGTCTGCCGCTCCTGAATTTACCGTCTCCGTAGCGACGGTTTCCTCCGTCTTGGCCTGCAAATATGCGTCCGCCGAAAACAGAAACAAAACTGCACAGGCGAGAAAAAGCGCGCCTGCTCTCTTCAATCCTCTTAAATTTTTCATAAAGTCTCCTTTGCTTGCAGTTAATTTCTCTTCATCAGAAAACATAAATTGGGAATGGTAGGCGAACGCCTTTGTTTTTCAGATGTTATTCGTATAATATCATAGTTTAAGTGATATTTCAAGAGTGTTTTGTGATTTATTTTTCGACAAAAAAAGACTGCCGTCGACGCATTTCGTCGCTGGCAGTCTCTGATCTCTCAGCAGCTACACGCGGACCGATCAGTCCTGAACGTAAGGCATAAGCGCTACGTGGCGAGCACGCTTGATCGCTACGGTCAGGGCGCGCTGATGCTTCGCGCAGTTGCCCGTGATCCTTCTCGGAAGGATCTTGCCTCTCTCAGACACGTATCTCTTGAGCTTATTTACGTCCTTGTAATCGATCTCGTTGTTCTCCTTACCGCAGAACACGCAAACCTTTTTTCTTCTGCGAATACCGCCCCTTCTCTTCATCGGAGCGTCCGTTCTATCCTTGCTGAATGCCATTGTGATTCCTCCTTCACGCACAATCTCTGAATTTCGCGCAATTTTCATGAGTCAATAAATCAGTCAAAAGGGAGATCGTCGATCGATGTCTGCGGGATGTTATTGAATCCATCGGCCGCATCCTCGCCCGGCGTCGGCATCGGCATCGCCATCGATGCATCCTGCGGGGCCGCCTGACGCATCATCGCGCCGCCGTCTCCGCCTGAAGCCGCTGCCTTGCTCTCGGCAAACTCCTGCTCCTCAACTACCACTTCCGTCGTATAGACCTTCTGGCCATCGCGGTTCGTGTAGCTCCCGGTCTGAATACGGCCGGTCACACAGATCTTCGTCCCGCGGCGGAGATATTTCTCCGCAAACTCCGCACCCCTGCCGAACGTGACACAGCCAATAAAGTCCGCGTTCTGGTCACTACCGTCGCGGCGGAATCTGCGATCGACCGCCAACGTGTATCTGGCAACCGCCGTCGCATTCTCACCTGTGGAGTAACGCACCTCAGGGTCCCTTGTCAGACGTCCCATCAAAATTACTTTATTCATCGTATTACCTCTTTTCTATCTACGCATCCTGTCTCACGCACAGATATCTGATGACATTTTCCATGATCCGGACACGCTTCTCAACTTCCGCCGGACATGTAGCATCAGACTCGAAACGAACAAAGTAGTAAAAGCCTTCGCGCATTTTCTGGATCTCGTAAGCAAGTCTCTTCTTGCCCCACTCCTCTACTTCCGTGACAGTTCCGCCGAAACGAGTGATCTGCTCTTTCACCTTCTCGATCACCGCGGCTCTGTCTTCGTCTTCGAGCTTTGCGCTGACAACTACTGCCAATTCATACTTGTTCATGCTACTCGCACCTCCTTATGGTCTCTGGCCCCTTTTCAACGAAAGGAGCAAGGAAAAATATATCACGAGCAATCATAATAGCACAGAATTCTTCCAAATTCAAGCATTTTTTCACGATCCGGGGCGAATCTTCGAATGAAATTCTAAATTCCACATTCATGCTGAATTTAGTCTTACACTCCCTTCCCCATATCCTGTATGATGT
>CANQVH010000086.1 GCA_947627245.1 uncultured Lachnospiraceae bacterium
GAGATCAACGACAAGCACATTGAGGTGATCGTGCGCCAGATGCTCAAGAAGATCCGCGTCGAGAACAACGGCGATACGGACTTCCTGCCGGGCACTCTGGTCGACATTCTGGACTTTGACGATATCAATGAGAAGATGATCGCGGAGGGCAAGGAGCCGGCGGACGGCAAGCGCGTCATGCTCGGCATCACGAAGGCCGCCCTCGCGACGAATTCCTTCCTGTCGGCGGCATCCTTCCAAGAGACCACGAAGGTGCTCACGGAGGCCGCGATCAAGGGCAAGGTGGATCCGCTGATCGGCCTGAAGGAGAACGTCATCATCGGTAAGCTGATCCCGGCGGGTACGGGCATGAAGCGTTACCACAACGTGCGTCTCGACATTTCCGGCACGGACGACTACCAGTACAGTTTGGCGGAGGAAGAGCCGGTCACGCTGGATGAGATCGACGAGAATGCGGATCTGGTTCTGGATGAGCTCTCGGATGATCTCGGAGAAGAGCCGGCGGAGGCAGAAGCCGTATCGGAAGAGTCCGGGGAGACCGAAGAGCTGGTCGGCACTTCAACGGAAGAATAAAGATATGAAGAAACGCCGCTGAAAAAACGGCAATAAAAAGGGGGAATGGCGGGACAGCCGGCGGCTGTCCGTGACATTCCCCCTTTTTGTGTGAACGATTGATGCGGATTCCTAGTCGGCGTCGGTGCGGGATTTTCTGGAATTCTCTTTGCGCGCGCCGTGTCTGGCCTGCTTCTGATCCCTGAGATCACTGACAAGCTTTCGAAACGACATGTCTTCGGACAGACGGTCCGAGGAGACGTCGTCGTCATAGAAGTCGGGATCTTCCTGACGGTATGCTTCGGGGTCAGGCTGACCGTAATAGACCTCCTGCGCGTATGGCGGATACGGCTGCGCATAATCTGCGCGCTGTGCCGGATAGGGTTGTGCATAATCTGTATGCTGTGTCGGATAGGACTGTGTATAATCTGTATACTGCGCCGGATAGGGCTGTGTATAATTCGTGCGTTGCGCCGGGTACGGCGGCTGTCCGTAGTAAGGCGGATAGCCGTTCGGCCTGCCCTGCGGATAGGGTCTGCCCGGATAGCCGGGCGCGTTTTGCGGTGGCATCGCCTGCGGCTGCGCATAAGAATACGAATCGGGAGTTTCTGCCGCTTCTTCCGCAGAACGTCTTTTCTTGCGGGCGAACGGGCGGAGGACGGTGTTGCGTCCGGTCCATCCGACGATCCGAACAAGAATGATCCCGAAGAACACGCCGATGGAATCAATCAGGACGTCCCGCTTGGACGGCCCGCGTCCGGCGACGTGGGCTTGGTGGTATTCGTCTCCGCAGGCAAAGCCCACGCAGATCAGCCCGGCGGCGATCAGAAGCAGTATCCCGCGCAGCCCGTAGACATACAGCGGGAAAGCCACCGCTACGGCGAGCAGGAAGTATTCCGTCATGTGCGCAAGCTTGCGCACCGGTGTGTGGAAACGCGTCGCCAGTTGATCGATCTCCCAGCTCTGCAGATCCGCGCCGAGCACATCACCGCCGACTTCGACGATCTTATAGCTTACCTGATAGCTGAGCTGGGACGAGGTGTCCCCGTCCTGTGCGGAAAACGCATAGATTATATACATTAGGAAGATAGCCGGTAAAAAAGAAAACGGCTTCAGAAATTTTAATATCATTGATATAGGTCCCCTTATAATTTTCCCCTGTCTTTCGCGGCTATTTTATCATTCAGCCGCGCCGGTGTCCAGTCATTTAAGAAAAATCTAAGAATCAAAATTTTTCTTGACAACCCCAGAAACCACCCGTATAATAGGAAAGTGCGCTAACACGCATTTGTTTTTTGCGCATATTTTTGGCAGCCACAATGGACAGAAAATGCAACTTCAACTTAATCAGGAGGTGAAAGAGTAGTGCCAACATTTAATCAGTTAGTCAGAAAAGGCAGACAGACATCAGCAAAGAAGTCTGCAGCACCGGCTCTTCAGAAGGGATTCAATTCTCTGAGAAAGAAGACGACGAATACGTCTTCTCCGCAGAAGAGAGGCGTTTGCACGGCTGTGAAGACAGCTACGCCGAAGAAGCCGAACTCGGCGCTTCGTAAGATTGCCAGAGTACGTCTGTCGAACGGCATCGAGGTCACGAGCTATATTCCGGGTGAGGGACACAACCTTCAGGAGCATAGCGTTGTGCTGATCCGCGGCGGCAGGGTGAAGGACCTTCCGGGTACCAGATACCATATCGTCAGAGGAACACTTGATACGGCAGGTGTTGCGAAGAGAAGACAGGCCCGTTCCAAGTACGGCGCCAAGAGACCGAAAGACGCGAAGAAGTAATTTCACGGTTTTTGGCTCACACTATCACAAATCGGTTTTTGTTTCATCTTATGTTTATGTGGAGTTCTTATTGCCGGGGTGGCTGCAGGTATAGATAAGAAGTCCTCAGCGCAACTGAAAAAGTACGAAATAGCTGCGCGTCAGCATGAACACGAAACATGATCGTGAGTACCTGTGATCTAATGATTATTAAGGAGGGAAGTAACGTGCCACGTAAAGGACATACTCAGAAAAGAGACGTTTTAGCAGATCCGCTGTACAACAACAAAGTGGTCACCAAGCTTATCAACAACATTATGCTTGACGGTAAGAAGGGTGTCGCGCAGAAGATTGTGTACGGCGCTTTCAGCAGAATGGAAGAGAAGACCGGCAAGCCGGCTCTCGAGGTATTTGAAGCTGCAATGAACAACATCATGCCGATGCTCGAGGTTAAGGCGAGACGTATCGGCGGCGCGACGTATCAGGTGCCGATCGAGGTCAGACCGGACAGACGTCAGGCGCTGGCTCTGCGCTGGATCACCATGTTCTCCCGCAAGAGAGGCGAGAAGACCATGGAGGAGAGACTGGCGAACGAGCTGATGGACGCGGCGAACAATACCGGCGCTGCTGTCAAGAGAAAAGAGGATATGCACAAGATGGCAGAGGCGAACAAGGCGTTCGCGCACTACCGCTTCTGACCGAGACAGATTGTGAGGAGAGAAAATTTTGGCTGGAAGAGAATATCCATTAGAGAGAACCAGAAACATCGGTATTATGGCTCATATCGATGCGGGTAAGACCACACTGACCGAGCGCATTCTCTATTATACCGGTGTCAATTACAAGATCGGCGATACCCACGAGGGCACTGCGACGATGGACTGGATGGAGCAGGAGCAGGAGCGCGGCATCACGATCACATCAGCGGCGACGACCTGTCACTGGACGCTGCAGGAGAACTGCAAGCCGAAGGAGGGCGCGCTGGAGAATCGTATCAACATCATCGACACTCCGGGTCACGTAGACTTTACCGTAGAGGTAGAGCGTTCCCTGCGTGTGCTGGACGGCGCGGTAGGCGTGTTCTGCGCGAAGGGCGGCGTTGAGCCGCAGTCCGAGAACGTATGGCGTCAGGCTGACACCTACAATGTTCCGCGTATGGCGTTTATCAACAAGATGGACATCATGGGCGCGGATTTCTACGGCGCAGTCGATCAGATCCGCAACAGACTCGGCAAGAACGCGATTTGCCTGCAGCTTCCAATCGGCAAGGAAGACTGGTTCAAGGGCATCATCGACCTGTTTGAGATGAAGGCTTATATCTACAATGACGATAAGGGCGAGGACATCTCCATCGTCGATATTCCGGAGGATATGAAGGAAGACGCGGAGCTGTACCACACGGAGCTTGTCGAGAAGATCTGTGAGCTGGATGACGACCTGATGATGCAGTATCTGGAGGGCGAGGAGCCATCCGTGGACGATATGAAGGCCGTGCTGCGCAAGGCAACCTGTGAGTGCGCTGCGATTCCGGTGTGCTGCGGAAGCGCATACCGCAACAAGGGCGTGCAGAAGCTGCTTGACGCGGTCGTCGAGTATATGCCGGCTCCGACCGACATCCCGGCGATCAAGGGCACCGATCTGGACGGCAACGAGGTGGAGAGACATTCCTCCGATGAGGAGCCGTTCTCCGCGCTGGCGTTCAAGATCATGGCGGATCCGTTCGTCGGAAAGCTTGCATTCTTCCGTGTTTATTCCGGTACGATGAATTCCGGCTCCTATGTGCTCAACGCCACAAAGGGCAAGAAAGAGCGCGTGGGCCGTATCCTGCAGATGCACGCGAACAAGCGCGCAGAGCTTGACAAGGTATATTCCGGCGATATCGCTGCGGCGGTCGGCTTCAAGCTGACGACGACCGGTGATACGATCTGTGACGAGCAGCATCCGGTGATCCTTGAGTCCATGGAGTTCCCGGAGCCGGTTATCGAGCTCGCGATCGAGCCGAAGACGAAGGCAGGTCAGGGCAAGATGGGCGAGGCGCTTGCGAAGCTGGCAGAGGAGGATCCGACGTTCCGCGCACACACGGATCAGGAGACCGGCCAGACGATCATTGCAGGCATGGGCGAGCTTCATCTGGAGATCATCGTCGACCGTCTGCTGCGTGAGTTCAAGGTAGAGGCGAACGTGGGCGCGCCGCAGGTTGCCTACAAGGAGACCTTCACAAAAGAGGTTACCGTGGACAGCAAATACGCGAAGCAGTCCGGCGGACGCGGCCAGTATGGCCATTGTAAGGTTATTTTCACACCGATGGATCCGAACGGCGAGGAGACCTTCCAGTTCGAGTCGACCGTAGTCGGCGGCGCGATCCCGAAGGAATACATTCCGGCGGTCGGAGAAGGTATCGAGGAAGCGGCGAAGGCCGGTATTCTCGGCGGATATCCGGTGCTCGGCGTCCATGCGAACGTGTTCGACGGCTCGTATCATGAGGTCGACTCCAGTGAGATGGCGTTCCACATCGCAGGTTCCCTCGCATTTAAGGATGCGATGAAGCAGGGCAATCCGGTTCTGCTCGAGCCGATCATGAAGGTGGAAGTAACGATGCCCGAGGAGTACATGGGTGACGTCATCGGCGACATCAATTCGCGCCGCGGACGCATCGAGGGCATGGAGGACATCGGCGGCGGTAAGATGGTGAAAGGCTATGTTCCGCTCGCGGAAATGTTCGGTTATTCGACGGACCTTCGTTCCAAGACACAGGGCCGCGGCAACTACTCAATGTTCTTTGAACGCTATGAGCAGGTTCCGAAGTCTGTGCAGGAGAAGGTGCTGAACGAGAAATCGAAATAAATGATGAAAAAGGCTTGAAAATATAGGAGATTTGAAATATAATCTAATCTAGCCAATTTAATGCAAAGTAAATGATGCGAAAAGCAAGTTATTAAGGAGGACATTCGAAATGGCAAAGGCTAAATTTGAAAGAACCAAACCGCATTGTAACATTGGTACCATCGGACACGTTGACCATGGTAAAACAACTCTGACGGCTGCTATCACGAAGACACTGAATCAGAGACTTGGTCTCGGCGAGGCTGTTGCATTCGAGAATATCGACAAGGCTCCGGAGGAGAGAGAGCGTGGTATCACGATTTCTACCGCTCACGTTGAGTACGAGACAGAGAAGAGACATTATGCACACGTTGACTGCCCGGGCCACGCTGACTACGTTAAGAACATGATCACCGGCGCTGCTCAGATGGACGGCGCAATCCTCGTAGTTGCTGCTACGGACGGTGTTATGGCTCAGACGAAGGAGCACATCCTTCTGTCCCGTCAGGTAGGCGTTCCGTATATCGTAGTGTTCATGAACAAGTGCGATATGGTAGACGACGAAGAGCTTCTTGAGCTGGTTGACATGGAGATCCGTGAGCTGCTCAACGAGTACGAGTTCCCGGGCGACGACACGCCGATCATTCAGGGTTCCGCTCTGAAGGCTCTTGAGGATCCGTCAGGCGAGTGGGGCGACAAGATCATGGAGCTCATGGATGCGGTTGATTCTTGGGTTCCGGATCCGCAGCGTGACACAGACAAGCCGTTCCTTATGCCAGTAGAGGACGTGTTCACGATCACTGGTCGTGGTACGGTTGCTACGGGCCGTGTAGAGCGTGGTACGCTTCATCTGAACGAGGAAGTTGAGATCGTAGGCGTTAAGGAAGAGATCCAGAAGACGACCGTTACCGGTATCGAGATGTTCCGTAAGCTCCTTGACGAGGCGCAGGCCGGCGACAACATCGGCGCTCTGCTTCGTGGTATCAAGAGAGAGAACATCGAGCGTGGTCAGGTTCTCGTAAAACCGGGTTCGATCAAGTGCCATACGAAGTTCACGGCTCAGGTTTACGTACTGACCAAGGACGAGGGTGGCCGTCATACGCCGTTCTTCAACAACTATCGTCCGCAGTTCTACTTCAGAACGACCGACGTTACGGGTGTGATCAACCTTCCGGAAGGCACCGAGATGTGCATGCCGGGCGACAATGTTGAGATGACCATCGAGCTGATCCATCCGATCGCTATGGAGCAGGGTCTTACTTTCGCTATCCGTGAGGGTGGCCGTACGGTTGGTTCGGGTCGTGTTGCTACGATCATCGAGTAATTGAGAAAAATGCAGTAAAATCGGGGCTTCCGGAGATTTCTCCGGAAGCCTTTTTGAGTGACTGGCAGCTTTATATGGTGTCTATGCTTCTATTTTGCTTCTAAAATATTCGGGAAATGAAAATCTACATTATCCAAGCAATTCCTTGTTCTTCTGGATATATTCTTTCCAGACCGCTTCTCGGTCTTTCTGGTGTGTGTTCTCATATTTTTCCGTATATTCATCATGCAGCTTTTTCAGTTCGTCCATTAGCAGCGTATCGCTGGGAACTTTTCCCCGACGGATGCGCCCATAGAGTTTGTTATAGGCTTTGGTAAATTCCTGATGGATGGGATGCTGGAACAGCTTTTCCTTGTAGGTCTTTCTCACGCCGACTTCGCTGCAGGTAGCGGCGGTATTTTTGTATATGCGGCTGCAGTACATCTGCTCGGATGAGTGTTTTGTGTGGAAGTAGCCATTACATAACCGGCATTTCCGGATCACCATTCCCTCCGACATCATAACGGACAATCCGATATGAAGGAATTGGGCAAATGATGTGATAGGGTATTCCTGCATATCGTTTTGCGCTGACTTTTGGGCAAAGAAATCAAAGTAGGAATGCCATGCGGGAGTTTCTGTACCGAACATATCCATACAATCCTTTACTCCCGCCGGATAGTCAAAGGAGCTGGTATAAAAATCAGGCTGCCCTTGTATCTTGCAGTACGAATGATATAGAGCTGCCGAGGCGGCGCCTGAAATGGCGGCGCTTTCCGTATATGGCTCAATGAACACAGATTGGGTGTACTCTCTCGCCTGTGTATAGGAAGCTTTTAAGGTTTGCAGTTCTGACAGAAGGAAATGAGCTTCCGCCGAAAATTTAGCTTCTATTTCTTTATAAGAGTATGTTTTTTCACTATATAAATACAATAAATGCAGCATTGTGTAGTAATGCGGGTAGAGATAGGCAAGAACAGGGCAGGGATCGAAACAGTCCTTTAAGATGTCCAGGACCGAACTGGCAAGATCACTGAAATGGCTGCCTTGAAAGGACTTTAGAAAATATGTTATGTCACTGGCAGGATCTGTATCTGTTTTATCTGCCTGTATGCCAAACAAATGGACGGATGACAGCAGCAGATCAAAGGTCGTATCGAGAGTTTCTTTCGATTCCGTATCATAATCGAGAATCTCCATCCAGTTAGACAGAATCGGGCGATCTGCGCTCAAGTTCTCCTGCTCCGCTTGCTTATTCGCAGTGTGGTAAGGTAGTATGAGCGATTCGGAGTAGTTTGATTTTTGCAGGATGTATGTAAGCGGAGAAAAGGATAATTCCTGCTTTATGGTGTTGATCGAATATAAATTCATAAGAAACCTCCCTTTCGGAGCAGTCAGGCGGCTGCTCTGTTTTTATATTTGTTGGTAAAGAAACCATGTCAAATATGTCAAATATGTCAAGTAATATTTTAACACAAAGATATAAAAATTTCAATAAAAATAACTTGACAATATTTCACGCAAAGAGTATGATGAAAATATAATCAAGATATAACGAGCAAACAAAAATATCTTGAAACATTATCAAGAACGGAGGTGAGAGTATGAAAGGACAATACATGATGAATGCAGAAGACATCTGCAACGAGCTTGGCATTTCCAGAGGTTATGCTTACAAGATCATCCGGGAACTGAATCAGGAATTGAAAGAGGCTGGATTTATTGTGATCGCCGGAAGAGTTCCCAGAGCCTATTGGGAGAAGAAGTTTTATGGTAGTCTGTCTCAGACGGAAACGGCGTAGGAAGGAGGGAGCATAATGCCGGTCTATAAAGATGCAGAGCGCGGAAGCTGGTATTGCCAGTTCTATTATGAGGACTGGACGGGAAAAAGAAAGAAAAAGTACAAAAGAGGCTTTCGGACAAAAAAAGAAGCGCAGGACTATGAAAATGAGTACAAGCGTATAGCCAGTGCGGATATGGATATGACATTGGCAAATTTTGTGGAGATTTATTTCCATGATAAAAGCGGAGAATTGAAAGCGCGTTCCCAGAGGAATAAACGGTATATGATACAGTCGCATGTACTTCCTTATCTGGGAGAAAAGAAGATGAACGAGATCACACCATCAGATATTATCGCATGGCAGAATGAGATCCGGGATAAGAACTTTTCGGAAAGCTACCAGAGGATGCTGCAGAATCAAGTGACAGCACTCTTTACGCACGCGCAAAAGATCTACAACCTGTTTAACAATCCTTGTAAGAAAGTTAAAAAGATAGGGCGTTCGGATGTAAGGAGGCTGGAGTTCTGGACTTATGAGGAATACCAGAGATTTATTGCAACTTTTGAAAAGGGGAGCCGCTCTTATCTGATGTTTCAGCTTTTGTTTTGGACGGGGATGCGTGAGGGTGAAATGCTGGCACTTTCTATGGAAGATATTGATCTGGATAACTGTCAGATTCATATTCGGAAGACTTATTACCGGATGAACAAGGAAGACGTTATCACTGTGCCCAAAACGGATAACTCTGTAAGGACGATAGATATTCCAGTGTTTTTGGCAAATGAGGTTCGGAATTACTGGAAACGGCTGTATCAGTATCCGCCGAATGAAAGACTGTTCCCTGTCGTGGCGGAAGCCGTACAGCACATGATGAAGCGGCATATTGAAAAAGCCGGCGTCAAGAAGATTGATGTACATTCTCTGCGGCATAGTCATTGTGCCTATCTGATCAAGCAGGGAGTGCAGCCGCTCATCATCAAAGAGCGTCTGGGACATAAGGATATTAAGATTACACTCAATACATACGGGCATTTATATCCGAGTGAACAGAAAAAGGTTGCTTCCTTGTTAGATCAGTTGGTTGCGGATGACAGTTGGAACAGAGAAAATGCCCCTGCTGGTAACAAGGGCATTTCCGAGTAATGAAAGCTGAGCTTTACTATACTCTATCTCGCAAATACAGTATAGCAGAGCTCCGGTCTTTCGACAATGGTGCAGATGAAATTTCCATAAGTTTTTATGGATTGTTTTTGACACCTGAAATCAAAGAAAGGAGCTGTTAGTTTGTCTATTTTCAGTGAAGTAAAAGAACATCTGATCGCAAGACAGGCGGCAGAAGGCTATGGGTTACCGATAAAGAGAAACGGCATGGCGTGCTGCCCGTTTCACGATGATAAGCATCCGAGTATGAAGATCGATCAGAATTACCACTGCTTCGCCTGCGGCGTGGGCGGTGATGCTATTGACTATGTTTCCCGAATGTTTGGTCTGACGCAGTATGAGGCAGCATGTAAGCTGATCGAGGATTTTTCTCTGCCGGTTGATGTAAAAGGAAAAGCCTGTCTAAGCATACAGGAAAAGAAACGTATCCGCAGCGAGAAGGCGGAGCGCGAGAGGATTACGCACATTCAGAAACGTTTTGAAAAATGGTGCAGCCGGACGGTTGACACATTAAAGGACTGTTTAGCGGAAATTGAAAATGCCGGCGTGTTTCTGACCGGGAAACCACCTGATTTTATCTTCTCAGAGGACTATGCGCAGATGCTCCATGCAGAGCCGCTCATCCATTACTGGCTGGATATTCTGTGCATAGGAGATGTTTTAGAAAAGAGGGGGCTGTTTTTAAAGGACAGAAAGAAGGTGGAGGAAGTTGCAGGAAACATCTGTGCAGGCAGACAAGGAATCATGGGATGCAGTCGGGGAAGCGCTTGACGAGGAAATGAGTACGGCGGAGGACATACTGGAGTCGCTTGCAAGAACGCAGAAAGGGAATGTGAAATCTTCCATCGAAAACTGCGTGACGGTTTTATGCAGGGATCCGGTGTTGAAAGGCGCCATATGCAAAAACGAGCTGACCAACAAGATCGATATTGTAAAGCCGCTGCTTTGGAAGCGGAACGGAAGCGGTGTCACCGATGTGGATATGTACCAGATCCAGCGCTACATAGAAACGCATTATGGCATTTCCAGTGATAAGGCGGTTAATAAAGCGGTCAGCATCGTTGCAAACGAAAAGAGCTACCACCCAATAAGGGAGTTTCTTGAAAATCTGCACTGGGACGGAAAAAGCAGGATTGCAGGACTTATGCCCCGTTTCCTCGGCGCAGACGACAATGAATATACAAGGGAAGTCATGAGGCTTTTGATGATGGCGGCGGTCCGCCGGATCTATGAACCGGGATGCAAGTTTGAGATCATGGTCTGCCTTGTGGGAGGGCAGGGCGCAGGCAAGTCCACGTTCTTCCGCTTCCTTGCAGTCAACGATGAGTGGTTTACGGATGATCTAAAGCGCATGGATGATGAAAACGTCTACAGCAAGATGCAGGGGTGCTGGATGTCCGGTGGACATCCGTTTTGCACCGACCGAAGCGGAGCGGAGACCACTGGATCATAGAGATGTCGGAGATGCTTGCGACGGTCAATGCAAAGAGCATTGAGGATATCAAATCTTTCCTGAGCAGGCAGAAAGAGACATACCGTATTCCGTATCAGACGTATGCGGAGGACAGACCGAGACAGTGCATCTTTGTGGGCACATCGAACAATCTCGACTTCCTGCCTCTGGACAGGACGGGCAACCGACGGTTTGCGCCTGTCCTGGTACACCCGGAGCGGGTGGAAAAACATATCCTGGCGGATGAAAAGGAATCGAGAGAGCATATTGTGCAGGCATGGGCGGAGGCAATGGTCATTTACAGGAACTGCCCGCATGAGCTGAAGCTGTCAAAGGAAATGGAAGAATATTTAAAGGAGCTGCAGAAACAGTTCATGCCGGAGGATACAAAAGTGGGCGTTATTCAGGCGTGGCTGGATGAATGTACGGAAGAATATGTATGCAGTGAGATGATTTACAGGGAAGCCCTGCGGCATGACTATGAGGAGCCAAAGCAGTGGGAGATCCGGGAGATCAACAGTATTATGAATACCTGCATTGGCGGCTGGGAGAAAGTCAGTTCCCACAGATTCAATAAGTATGGACTGCAGCGCGGCTGGAAACGGAAAACGGACGGGCAGGGATTTACGCCGCTGCCGGACGGTGCGCAGACGCCTTTTGCGTAAGCCGCCGCATTATCTGAAACTCTTTTTCTCTCGGTTTACAGGGCGGGTTTACATTTTTGTAAACGGTGTAAACAGAAAAAACGGAAAACTTTTAATTTGATTAGCAGACACAGGGAGGGCATTTGTTATGCAGAAACAGCAGCATTCAAAAATCATTATCGGACTGGATCATGGCTACGGGAACATCAAGACGGCGCACAGGGTATTTAAAACGGGCGTGGAATGTTTCGAGGAAGAGCCGATTGTCAGCATGAATTACGTGAAATACAAGGATAAGTATTACGTGATCGGAGAAAACCACCTGATCTATCAGGGCAACAAGACGGATTCGCAGGACTTTTTTATCCTGACACTGGCAGGTCTGGCGGAGGAACTGAAATTCCGGGGGCTGCATGAGGCAAAGGTGGTTCTGGCTGCCGGACTGCCTCTTGCGTGGGCGAAAAGCCAGGCGGCGGATTTTAGGAAATATCTGATGCAGGAGCAGGAACTGTCTTTTTCATTCCGCAGGGAGGATTACAGGGTGCATCTGTGCGGCGTAGAAGTGTTCCCGCAGGGATTTGCGGCGGTGTGCAGCGCCGGAACTATGAAAGGCTTCAACATGATTGCGGATATCGGAAACGGCACGATGAACGTGATGCAGATCATTGATGGGAAGCCGATAGAAAAAAGCCTTGTGACGGACAAATTCGGCGTGTCTATCTGCATGAAGGAGATCCAAAAGGAACTGTCTAAATCGGCGGGGGAGAGCATACCGGAGGT
>CANQVH010000087.1 GCA_947627245.1 uncultured Lachnospiraceae bacterium
CCGGAGACCGCCGGTGAGAACGCGAAGGCGATCGTGAAGCTCGCGATCGAGAACTTCAAGAACAGAAAGCCGGAGCTCGTACATATCCCGGATATGAAGCAGAAGGCTACGGTCGGTTACTCCTTCGAGGCGATTGTCAAGACGCTTGACACGGTCACGAACTCTCAGGTGGACGAGACCGGTACGACGAAGCCGCTCATCGAGTGCGTGAAGTCCGGCGTTATCCGCGGTGCGGTGGCTATGGTAGGCTGCAACAACCCGAAGATCCGTCCGGATACCGCTCACATTGAGCTGATGAAGAAGCTGATTGCGAACGATATCATCATCGTGGCATCCGGCTGCGCGGCGCAGGCTGCGGCAAAGGCAGGCCTGATGGACAAGAGGGCGAAGGACCTCTGCGGCGACGGTCTCAAGAGAGTCTGTGAGCTGGCAGACATCCCGCCGGTGCTGCACATGGGTTCCTGCGTGGATATCAGCCGTATGATGATCCTTGTCGCTGAGCTGGCGAAGGATTCCGGCTGGAAGATCTCCGAGCTCCCGGTAGTCGGCTGCGCGCCTGAGTGGATGTCCGAGAAGGCCGTTTCCATCGGCAACTACGTGGTGGCGACCGGTATCGATACCTTCCTCGGCGTTGATCCGTATATCAGCGGTTCCGACAAGGTTTACGATCTGCTGACCAACGGCGTCAGAGACTGGGTCGAGGCTGCTTATACGATCGAGACCGACATCGACAAGCTTGTCGACAAGATGATCGAGCGTATTGAGGAGAAGAGAGATCATTTAGGGATCTAAGATAGACGATGAGGTGACTACAGAATGAAGATTGCTGTTACCGGAAAAGGCGGCGTGGGTAAAACCACGTTCGCCGCGACCCTTGCAAGGCTGTACGCGGAAGAGGGAAGACCTGTTCTGGCCGCCGACGTGGATCCGGATGCGAATTTGGGTCTAGCGCTCGGATTTTCCGAGGAGGAGCTGGAGCAGATCACTCCGATCACGAAGATGCGCAAGCTGATCGAGGAGCGCACCGGAGCGAACGCTGACAATCAATTTTACCGGATCAATCCCAAGGTGAGCGATATCCCCGACACATACGGAAGGGTATGCAACGGGGTGAGGCTGCTGGTGCTCGGCACGGTCGACACGGCCGGAAGCGGCTGCGTCTGTCCGGAGCATGTGATGCTCAAGCGCATCATCAACAATCTGGTGCTGCACCGCGAGGACGTTGTGATTCTCGATATGGAAGCGGGACTGGAGCATCTGGGGCGCGGCACGACCGAGGGCATGGATCAGTTTGTCGTGGTGATCGAGCCGGGCGCGCGGAGCATCCAGACCTACCAGAATGTGAAGCGTCTGGCCTCCGGCCTCGGGGTGAAGCAGGTGCGTGTCGTAGCCAACAAGGTTCGGGATGAGAAGGATGAAGCATTCATTCGCGAGAAGATTCCGGCGGAGGACCTGCTCGGATTTGTCCATTACAATCCGGAAGTGATCGACGCGGATCGCAACGGATCCTCACCCTATGATTTCAGCAAGGTCACGGTCGATGAAATCAGAAAGATCAAAGACCTGATCGATAAATCGGAGAATTGAGTCCGATTTATAAGATAAATTTTTATGAAGTGAGGCGATAAAAATGAGTGATTCAGCATTACCGAAACTTGAGGTGGGTGACATCATCCAAGCGCTCGATGGAGTGTGCAATTCTCAGGTGGATGCAACCGGTACGACGAAGCCGCTTCTGGCGTGCGTGGTTTCCGGCGTCCTGCGCGGGGCGGTCGTGATGCTCGGCGGCGAGGGCTCGGAGGTTCGGGACACGGATGAGTATGTGGCGTTGATGAAGAAGCTGATCGCGAGCGATCTCGTGATCCTTGCGATCGGGTATCCGGTCACGGTGGCGCAGAATGCGGGCCTTCTGAACCCGGAGGCGAAGGAGCTCTGCGGTGACGGTTTGAAGAGAGTCTGCGAACTGGCTGAGATTCCTCCGGTGCTGCCGCTCGGCGGACTGGAGAACATCGGCAATGTCGTGACGATCGCGCAGGCGCTTTCCGCGGATTCCGGGCTTACGGTTCCGCAGCTCCCGGTGGTCGGCTGCGACGCGGCGGGCGTATCGGCGCAGGCAGTCGAGCTTGGAAATACGTTCGTGGGGCTCGGCGTGGACACGTTTATCGGCATTATGCCTTATGAGGGCTCTCTCGAGGATGTGATCGCCGCAAGCGGCCTGAAGGACGGCGCGGAGGCAAAGCATACCGTATCCGCGAACCTTGAGGAGCTCGGCGACGCGATCATTGCGGACATAGAGAAGAAGAGAAGCGCAATAGCAATCTAAAAGATAACAAAAAAGTGGAGGTAGAGAAAGTGAGATTATTAGATCTTATATTTAACGGTAACGATGCAGTGTATGAGCGCGTAGAGAAAGCGGTCAACGAGGCTGTTGAGAAGTACGGCGCCGACAAGGCGGTTGCTTTCCCGGATACGGCTTACAGCCTTCCGAGCTACTACGGCATGACCGGCAACAAGGTCGGCAACCTCGGCGAGCTGAAGGAAGCGCTCGGCGTTGTGAAGTCCATGATGACGAGAAACCAGAGACTGCACGACGGGTTCCAGTCCGGTTGGGCGACCCTGCTGTGCGCAGAGTTTTATGAGGTATTGAAGTACATCGACGGCGCGACGCCGTACGAGGCTCCGTACACGGGTCATTTGAGCGACGCTTATGTGCGTGAGCAGGGCGTTCCGCTTGTTACCGGCGATATCCCGGGCGTAGCGGTTATCATCGGGCCGGCTCCGACGGCTGAGCAGGGCGTTGCCCTCGTGAAGAGCTATCAGGGACAGGGCATGCTTGTCGCCATGATCGGCGGCATCATCGACCAGTGTGTCGAGAAGGGCGTCAAGACGGGACCGGGCGTGCGTATCCTTCCGCTGGGCGACGACATCTTAAGCGTTGCGCACGTTATTTCCGTAGCAGTCCGCGCGGCTCTGATCTTCGGCAACATCACGCCGGGCGATTCCAAGGGCCTGAACGAGTACACGATGAAGCGTGTGTTCGCGTTCGTCAACGCGTTCGCTCCGCTTGACAATGTGACGCTTGCCTGCGGCGCAGGCGCGATCGCGATGGGCTTCCCGGCGATCACGAACGATTATCCGTTCACCGTTCCGAAGAGCCTGATCGTACAGCCGGATGTAGACAAGTGGAACGCAACGTCCCTTGAGGCGCGCGACATCAAGATCAAGATCACGAAGATCGATATCCCGGTAGCGTTTGCATCCGCGTTCGAGGGCGAGATCATCCGCCGCGGCGATATGCAGATCGAGTTCGACGGCTCCCGTGTGGACTGCTTCGAGCTGGTGCAGACGAAGGAAGCGAACGAGGTCGAGGATCACAAGATTGAGGTCATCGGACCGGATATCAAGGATTTCCCGGAGGGCAGCAAGCAGAGCATCGCTTATGTCGTACAGGTGGCAGGCAAGAACATGCAGTCCGACTTTGAGCCGGTTATCGAGCGTAAGTTCCACTCCTACCTGAACTGTGTCGAGGGTATGATGCACACTGGACAGCGCGACATGATCCGCGTTCGTGTGAGCAAGGATACCTTTAACGCAGGCTTTGGCCTGAAGCATCTCGGTGAAGTGCTTTACGCGAGAGTGAAGAGCGAGTTTGCGGCTGTTGTTGACAAATGTCAGGTGACGATCTACACCGAGGCGGAGCAGTGTACGAAGCTTCGTCATGAGGTGGCGATTCCGACGTTTGACAAGCGTGACGAGCGTCTGAACACGCTGACGGATGAGAGCGTGGACGTATACTATAGCTGTATCATGTGTCAGGCATTCTCCCCGAGCCACGTATGTGTGGTTACGCCGGAGAGACTTGGACTTTGTGGCGCCGTTTCGTGGCTGGACGCGAAGGCGACCAACGAGCTGGATCCGCAGGGACCGTGTCAGGTGATCACGAAAGAGCGCCCGATCGATGAGCGTATCGGTGAGTACGAGGACGTCAACGAGGCGGTCCGCAAGTTCTCTCAGGGCGCGCTGGAGGATGTATCGCTGTATTCGATCATCGAGAAGCCGATGACCTCCTGCGGATGCTTCGAGTGCATCTGCGGTATCGAGCCTCTGTCGAACGGCGTATGTATCGCGAACCGTGAGTACGCGGGCATGACCCCGATCGGCATGACCTTCCCGGAGCTGGCTTCCATGACGGGCGGCGGCGTGCAGACCCCGGGCTTCATGGGCCACGGCAAGCACTTCATCGCTTCCAAGAAGTTCATGAAGGCTGAGGGCGGTATCGAGCGTATCGTGTGGATGCCGAAGGATCTGAAGGAGCAGGTGGCCGACAGACTGAACGCCACGGCGAAGGAGCTCTATGGCATCGACAACTTCACGGATATGATCGGTGACGAGACCGTTGCGGAAGATCCCGAGACCCTGCTTGCGTTCCTTGAGGAGAAGGGCCATCCGGCGCTGAGCATGGAGCCGATGATGTAAAGAATCCAAAAGCAGCGTTGCTGCTTTTGAAGGGCGAACAAAGTGAGCCCGTTTGATGTGTGAAACGGGGGATTCTCGCTTGCGGGAAATCCCCGTGAGCACAGCAAAGATTCTTTAACGAGGGAAAATGCGGAGCATTTTCTCGAGTCTAAGATGGTAAATTACGTGAATCATTTAAGGAATTGCCATTTTATGGCAATTCCTATGAGAACGTCATGGATTTCTTAACGAGGGAAATCGCGGAGTGATTTCTCGAGTCTAAAGTGATAAATTACGTGAATCATTCAATGGTTATATAAACCGGAAACCACAATGATTCAAAATAATGGTTTTTTACATTGTTTTATTATTTTATAATCCATTGTTATTATTTTTCTAAGTGCGGTACTCGAATTTTTATTCGGGAAAAAATAACAGTGCCGACCCCTGCATCTTCCCCAGATTGCTGCGGTGAGGCACAAAATCACGAGGAGGTAAAAGAGAAATGCCGTTTACTGCAAAATCAGGAAAATTCAATGCAAAGATCAACGCTGTCACGATGGGTACCGGCGACAAGGCGATCACGATCGGAGGAGAGAACGTACTTCCGTTTTACACCTTTGATGATGTGATCGAGAACGCGCCGAAGGTAGGGATCGAGATCACGGACGGCGGCATGGAGGCGGAGCCGGAGTGCATCCGGAAGTGCTACGAGGGCTGCACGTCGGTCGTCGACATGGCGAAGAAAGCCGTTACCTTTGAGGGCGTTGATTTCCTCAGCATTCGTTTGGAAGGCGGAGATCCGAACGGAAAGAACAAATCTACGGAGGAGCTGATCCAGTTGGTGAACGACGTTGCGGCGGCTGTTGACGTTCCGCTTGTCGTTTGCGGATGCAAGAACGTAGAGAAGGATGCAGAGCTGCTTGATAAGGCGGCGGCTGCCCTTGCCGGAAAGAACGCTGTGATCCTTGCGGCAAAAGAAGAGAATTACAAGACGGTAGGCGCTTCGGCAGGTCTTGCGTACAAGCAGGTCGTCGGCGCTGAGTCCGCGGTGGATATCAACCTTGCAAAGCAGTTGAATGTTCTGCTGACGCAGCTTGGCGTGAGCGGACAGAGCGTTGTCATGAACGTCGGTACGGCTTCCGCCGGTTACGGTTTCGAGTACGTGGTTTCCACGATGGACCGTGTAAAGGCCGCGGCGCTGTCCCAGAGCGATGCGACGCTTCAGATGCCGATCTTTACTCCGGTAGCTTCTGAGGTTTGGAATGTAAAGGAAGCGGTTGCTTCCGAAGCTGATATGCCTGAATGGGGAAATCAGGAAGAGCGCGGCGTGGACATGGAGATCGAGACCGCGGCAGCGGTGCTCGCAGCCGGTTCCAACGCTGTCATCCTGAGACATCCGGAATCCGTTAAGACGATTTCAACCATGGTGAAGGAATTAGTATAAGCAAACTGAAGCATAAGGAGGAAAAAAGATATGGCATTGAAAGGTCTTGATATTTTCAAACTGTCACCGAAGAAAAACTGTAAGGAGTGCGGCAGCCCGACCTGTATGGCTTTCTCCATGAAGGTCGCACAGGGCGCGGTATCCGTGGACGCCTGCCCGTACTTCTCAGAGGACGCAAAGGCTCAGCTCAATGAGGCGACCGCTCCGCCGATGAAGACTGTTAAGATCGGCGCGGGCGAGAACGAAATGTCGCTCGGCGGCGAGACGGTTCTGTTCCGTCATGAGAAAACGTTCGTGAGCAAAACGAGATACGCGGTGTCCGTATGCAGTTGCATGGACGACGCCGAGATCGACGCGAAGCTTGCGGCGGTTCCGAAGGTGGACTATGAGCGTATTGGTGAGAGAATGTTCGTAGAGATGATCTATGTAAATTATGACGCAGCTTCGGGCAAGGACAAATACCTTGAGCTGGTGAAGAAGGCTGCGGCCGTCGGCCGTGTGCTGATCCTTGGCTGTGACGATGCGGACGTCGCGAAAGAGGCGGTTGCGCTGGTGAAGGATACGAAGCCGGTATTGAACGGCGCAAATGCTTCCAACTTTGCGGCGATGAACGATGTTGCGACCGGAGCGGGCATTGCGCTCGGCGTACAGGGCACGGACATCAACGAGCTCTACGACACGGTGGCGGCTCTCGAGAAGCTCGGCAACAAGAATCTGCTGATCGACGCGGGCAGCAACTCCATCAAGGACGCGTTCGCGACGGCGGTGCAGTTCCGTAAGGCTGCGATCAAGGACGGCGACCGTACCTGCGGTTATCCGTCGATCGTGCGTGTCTGCTGTCTGGCGAAGGGCAACGCACATCTGCAGGCGGCTTTGGCTTCCCTGTTCACGATGAAGTACGGTTCGATCGTTGTGATGGAGCAGCTCGGCTACGCGGAGGCGCTTCCGCTGTACGGTCTGCGTCAGAACCTGTTCACCGACCCGCAGAAGCCGATGAAGGTCGAGCCGGGTATCTATCCGCTGAACGGCGCGGACGAGAATTCGATCTGTGTCACGACGGTAGACTTTGCTCTGACCTATTTCGTAGTATCCGGCGAGCTGGAGCGTTCCGGCGTGCCGCTCAACCTGATCATCAACGACGCGGGCGGACTTTCCGTTCTGACGTCTTGGGCCGCGGGCAAGTTCTCCGCGGGAACGATCGAGAAGTTCTTCAAGGAGCAGGATATCGAGGGCAAGATCAAGTCCAGAAAGCTTGTCATCCCGGGCAAGGTTGCCGTCTTAAAGGGTGAGCTGGAGGCGAAGCTTCCGGGCTGGGAGATCATCATCGCTCCGAACGAGGCGGTACAGCTCGTGAAGTTCATGAAGGATCTGACGGCGTAGGATTTTGTGATGTATTAAGCGTTCTCATATGGATTATCGTCCGGCAAATCTGAGGGAAAGCATATGCCCCGCAGATCTGCCGACGGTCCTGTATGAAGAGCGAACTATATTTATGAAATGAAAGGAGAGAAACAATGGCAAAATTTGTTACTATTGGTGAGAGACTTTCCACGACTGCACCGGCAGTCAACAAGGCTTTTATGGAGAGAGATCCGGAGCCGATTCTTGCGCGTGCGAAGCAGCAGCTTGATGCGGGCGCCGTTTATCTTGATGTCAACATCGGACCGGCAGAGGGCTACGGCGAGGATCTGATGAAGTGGGCGGTTCAGCTCCTTCAGAGCAATTTTGACAATGTTCCGCTGGCGCTCGATACCTCCAACAAGAAGGCAATCGAGGCAGGTATCTCGGTTTACAATCGTTCCAAGGGTAAGCCGATCGTGAACTCCGCGGATGCGGCGGGCAGAATCGAGAATGTAGATCTCGCTGCGGCGAATGACGCGATCGTTATCGCGCTGTGCAACGGCGAAGGTATTGCGAAGGACAACGACGAGCGTATGGCTTACTGCCAGACGCTGCTTGAGAGAGGTCTTGAGCACGGTATGGAGCCGACCGACCTCTGGTTCGATCCGCTGTTCCTCGTGGTGAAGGGCATGCAGGACAAGCAGATGGAGATCCTTGAGTGCATCAAGATGTTCTCCGACATGGGATTGAATTCCACCGGCGGACTTTCCAACAACTCCAACGGTATGCCGAAGCATATTCGTCCGATCATGGACTCTGCGCTTGTCGCGATGTGCATGATGCAGGGCCTTACCTCCGCGATCGTGAACCCGAACGATCTGCGCCTGATGGAGACAATCAAGTCCTGCGACGTATTCAAGAACAATACGCTGTACGCAGATTCCTATCTGGAGATCTGATCACAGAACATATCGCCTTTCGGCCACGGCTTTACGGCTTCGGCAGTAAACGCTTTGATTCGGAAGGAAAACAGTACACCCGGAGCCAGTCTGGTTTCCGGGTGTAAATTGCTACTCACTTAGTGAGTATGTAAATATTAAGAATAACGTGGGGTAACTTATGTACAAAGTGACTTTTAAGTTTGAGAGCGGCGAAAGCGTGGAGGTCTTCGCCGGCTCCGGTGAAAATCTTCTTGAGGTCGCCAGAAAGGCGAACGTGGCGATCGACGCGCCATGCAGCGGAAATGCAGCTTGCGGAAAATGTAAGGTAAAACTGATGGGCGGGGCTCTGGATTCGAAGCAGACGAGGCATATCACGGACGAGGAGTACGCGCAGGGCTGGAGGCTGTCCTGTGTCAGCAAGATCGTCGCGGATGTGGAGGTGCTCGTTCCGGACATTGCGTCTGCCTATCGGAGCAGGATGAAGGTTGCGGATCTTGGTTCTGCGGAGGAACTGCAGATTTTTGAGAAGACGAAGAACGACATTGCGGATGCCGGGATCGCCTTCAAGAATGACTTGGAAGTTGTCGAGATCACCATGGAGGAGCCGTCCTTGGACAACACGATGCCGGACAACGAGCGCCTGACGTGGGCGGTGGAGGCTGCCTGCGGCGCGTCGAACGTGAAGCTCTCTTTTGCCGCGCTCGTGAAGCTCTCGGAGGTCTTCCGAAAATCATCCTTCAAGGTACAGTGCATCGTCAGCAGGGACGGTGAGAGTGTAGAAGTGCTCGACGTGCTTCCCTCGGACGAAAAAGCGCAGGTCTGCGGTCTGGCGGTGGACATCGGCACGACGACGGTTTCCGCGCTCATCATCGATATGATAAGCGGAGAGATCCGTGCGAAGGCTTCCGCCGGAAACGGGCAGATCCGCTACGGCGCGGACGTCATCAACCGTATCATCGAGCAGCAGAAGGACGGCGGGCGGCAGAAGCTTCAGGACGCGATCATCAAGGAGACGCTGAATCCGTTGATCGATGCGATGTGTGCGTCCGCGGGCATTGCTCCGACTCAGGTTTACCGCATGTGCGTCGCGGGCAACACGACGATGAACCATCTGTTTGTCGGCGTAGATGCGGATCCGGTGCGTATGGAGCCGTTTATCCCCACATTCTTTGAAACGGATTCCATCTGCGCGCAGGATCTCGGCATCCATATTTACCCGCACGCGCGGATCCTCATGGCGCCGAACATCGGCAGCTATGTGGGCGGCGATATCACGGCCGGCACGCTGGCGAGCACGATCTGGAACAGCGAGGAGATGTCGCTTTTCATCGACCTCGGCACGAACGGGGAGCTTGTCTTCGGCAATTCCGAGTTCATGATGAGCTGCGCCTGCTCCGCGGGTCCGGCGTTTGAGGGCGGCGATATCAGTTGCGGCATGCGCGCGACGGACGGCGCGATCGAGGCGTGTACGATCGATAAAGATACGATGGAGCCGACGTTCAAGATTGTCGGAGACGAGGGACAGAAGCCGGTCGGCATCTGCGGCTCCGGCATTATCGACATCATCAGTGAGCTGTTCCGCTGCGGGATCATCAGCCCGAAGGGGAAATTTGTCCGCGAGGGCGAGCGGATCCGGCACGACAGCTACGGCATGGGAAGCTATGTGCTGGCGTTTAAGGAGGATGCGGCTTCGGTCAAGGATATCGAGCTGACCGAGGTGGATATCGACAATTTCATCCGCGCGAAGGGGGCAATCTTTTCGGCGATCCGCGTGATGCTCAGCTCTCTCGACTTCGACGTGAGCATGATCGAGCGCGTGCTCGTGGCAGGCGGGATCGGCAGCGGCATCAATATGCGCAACGCTGTCAATATCGGCATGTTCCCGGATATCGAGCTGGAGAAGTTCACCTACATCGGGAATTCCTCGCTCTCAGGCGCGTATGCGATCCTGTACTCCAAGGAGGCGGAAGCGAGGGTGGCGGACGTCGCGCACAACATGACTTACCTCGAGCTCAGCAATGAGCCGTCGTACATGGACGAGTTTGTGGCGAGCTGCTTCCTGCCGCACACAGACGCGACACTGTTCCCGTCGCTGGAATTAAAATAGCGGTGAAAGCAATGAGTCATGTAAAATCGGTAGATGACAAGGTGTCTGTTTACAGACAGATTTGCCAACTGACGATTTTATAGGGTGATGCCACTCAGACGAGGGGCTCGCGCCCGACAATTTGCCACTTGATGAGGTCTTTCGAGTTTAGTGTCGAAGCGAACCCCGGCGGGAAAGCCGAAGGCTTTGCGAGGTGTACACAGCTTATTACATAAACATCAAGACAAGGAGCGACCGGTATGGATATCGCATATGAGAAGGACAACAAGGAGCGGGTTCCGTTCGAGCATTACAAGGAAGAATATCGGAAAAAGGATCCGCAGGAGATCCGCGTGCGCACCGGCTTCCCTTACTCAGAGGAGAGGCAGTGCTTCACGGTACGCTTTCTCGGAAAAGACTATGAGGTCGGCTTTCCGGAATTCACGGTGAGGCGCACGGAAGAGGACGACAGCTATTGTCCTCTGCTTGTCATGAACGCGGCGCAGGTCTTTGTGCTCCGTTTTCTGATCGAGGGCGCGCAGGCTTCCGGAACAGGCAAATTCATGACGTACCGGGACATTCCGTGGGGCGAGGTCTATTATCGCCAGTTCAACGGCAGGTGCATGATGCGGCTTGCGTTTTCCTATGGAAATAAGCTCGACGCGTTCCGCGCCGCCTGCGAAAAGCTGGGAGCGACGGAGATACAGCAGGGAGACGCGGGCTATGAGTTTGAGGTGTTCGCCGGATTCTTTGTCCGTTTTCAGCTTTGGAGCGGAGACGATGAGTTCCCGCCGTCCTCGCAGATTTTGTTCAGCGATAATTTTCCGGCGGTGTTTCACCCGGAGGATCTGGTCGTCGTATGCGATATCATCATCGGGACATTGAAAAATCTTTGAGGTTTTCGTTATGGAGAAAAAGCGTGTCGGGTATATTGATCTGCTCAGGGTGGCAAGCGCATTGGCCGTTGTGATGATCCATGTGGTGACGTTAAGCAGCGTAAGCGGCCGGACATTGCCGACGGGAACAAAGGCTGCGCTTGAAAATGTGCATAATCTTTTGCGCTGGTCCGTGCCGATATTCTGCATGATTACTGGTTTCCTCTTTCTCGGAGGGAGACGGGAGTGTACTTACCGGAGCATTTCGCACAATATATGGCACCTGCTTTTGCTTCTTGTGCTGACGGGCGGTTTTTACTCGCTGTTGAAGCAGGTCTATATGGCAGGATGTTTTTCGCTTACGATGCTTCCGAGAGCGGTCGTCGATATCCTGACCGGTAATCTTTGGGACCACATGTGGTATCTGTATATGATTATCGGCGTTTATCTGATGCTTCCTGTGGCTGCGCCTTTTTTTCAGAGGGAAGTCTCAGAGGCGGGAGTTCTGTGCGGGATCTCGTTCTTATTTACGATCCTGCTTCCGGAGATGACGAGGCTTCTGGGAGTCAGAACAGAATTTTCTTTTCCGATAGCCGGGTATTCATTCTACGTGTTTATGGGCGGATTTCTGGGACGGATCCGATATCGGAAACGGCATCTCGGGGCGGCGGCTGCCGGAATCATCACAGGAGCCATCCTGATGCTTTCGCCCCTGTATGAAAAGATTGCCGTGAATTACCGCTCGCTTCCGGTAGCTATGATGGCGGTCGGAATATTTGCAGCGGCAGGCATGTGTTTTGAAAAATATACGCCCGGCAGGATCGTGCGTATGCTGGCTTTGTGTTCCGGTGGGATTTATCTGCTTCATCCGTTGTTTTTGAATCTGCAGATAAGGGTTCTGGGGATTCATCCGCTGGACTATCCGGGGATCCTGTCGGTGCCGATGAACAGTGTTATCATTTTTGGTATCTCCGCATTCGGAGTTTACCTGATAAAATTTATCATCAAAAATCTATTTATGAAAGGAGCTTGATAATCATGGGCTACAAATCAGACATTGAGATCGCACAGGAGACAACGATGTCGCCGATCACC
>CANQVH010000088.1 GCA_947627245.1 uncultured Lachnospiraceae bacterium
TTATATCTGCAATTTTCAAGGTTCTTCGGAGCCTTTTTGCTGGCTCCAGATTTTCATAGACTACTTGACACTACCTGCGATAAAATAACCTCTCAAAGTATATCTTATCCGGAAGATAATATCAATTATTTCAGACCGATCTTTAAATATTTTTTATCTACTCCCCTTCTCTTTGTCCGGAAAATCTCCCAGCGCCTCGCTCATCAGTACAGAATCTGTCGGATACTCCCGCAGGCTCTCCCCGAAACGCTGGTACTTCTCGCTCCCACGTCCGAGCAGCAGAATCAGGCTCTTCCCCTTCTGAGCCCTCGCATATCCGATCATCGCGCGAACCGCCTCAGCACGCTCCGGAATGCACTTACACATACATCCCGTCATCTCCACGTATCCGCGCACCTCCGACGCGATGTCCTCCTGACATTCCGTACCCGGGTCGTCCGAGGTCACGCAGACGCAGTCTGAAAACAATCCGGCAATGATCCCGAGCTCACGCCTGCGGTTCAGTGCCTTGCCGCCGGGGCAGCCAAAGATCGTGATAATCCGCCCGTACCGGCCGTACTCCTGATACGCCGCGTCGAACAGTTTCTCGAAGCTCAGACGATTGTGCGCGAAATCGACGATCCCGCAAATTTTTCCGTCGCCGCTTGTGAACGTCTCCATCCGTCCCGGCACCGTGGTCTGCGCAAGTGCCTGCCGCATACAGCCGACCGGCACGCCGTACACATCAGCCGCCGCGATTGCCGCCACGGCGTTCTCTACATTGAAACTCCCCCTCATCGCGAGTTCAAAGCGCTCGCTGAACCGCTCGCATGTCACCCGGAACGAAATGCGGTTCCCTGATTTATCCACCTCGCTGTACCGATAATCTGCGTCCGGATAGCGCCCAAACGTGACGACACGCTCCGCCTTTCGCGCCGCGTCGAGGATCTTCTGCGCATGGTCCGCGTCCAGATTGACGCAGGCCGTCTTTGTCTGCCGGAACATTGAGAGCTTCGAGCTGAAGTAATCCCCGAAATCGCGATGCTCCTGCGGGCTGATATGATCCTCGGAAATATTCAGGAAAATGCCCACGTCAAAGCACAGCTCCCGCACGCGCTTGTATTTGAGCGCCTGACTCGATACCTCCATCGTCATATAGCGCAGCCCGGCCTGCCTCGCATTCGCCAACAGCTCATGGACCACCGGAGCTTCCGGCGTCGTCATCACGGCGTCCTGCCTGCGTTTCCCGTCATAATTGCTCACCGTTGAGATCAGCCCGGTCTCGGGCTCCCCCTGCTGCGCCTCCCACGCGTCCAGCATCGCTTTCAGATACCACGCGGTCGTCGTCTTTCCCTTTGTCCCCGTGATCCCGGTCAGCCGCGGCTCGCCCGGCGTATACCCGAAAAAAAGCGCGGACACCGCCGCCATCGCGCGCCGCACGTCGCTCACAAGAAACGCGGTCAGTCCCCGCCCGGCCGCGTACTCCTGCTCGCTGATATATGCAATACTCCCTTTCTCCGCCGCCTCCCGCAGATATTCTTCCCGGAAAGCCGCTCCCTTGCAGATGAACAATGTCCCCGACACCACGGCGCGTGAATCGCAGGTCAGCCAGCGAATCTGTGTTTTCTCATCCCCTCCACAGATGATCTGGTTCCGAGAGTCTTCCATATCCTCCTGACTCTCCGCTCCTCCATGCGCGGCAGCTTCATCCGGATCTCTTTTCCCCGTCCCATGTGAAATTTCTTCCATCCCTTCCTCCTGCCGCATCAGCCCGCGCTCCCGCAGAACCCTCTCTATCTCTCCGATCGTAATCATAACTTCTCCTCTTACTTCCCCTCCAGATATTCCTCCAGCGTAATGCCCCTGCTCATGATCTCCTGCGCGGCCTCCGCGCCTACATAGCGAAAATGCCACGATTCGTAATCCACCTTCGTGATATCCTCCTTGCCGCGCGGATAACGCAGGATAAAGCCGTACTTACTGCAGTTTTCCTGCAGCCACTGACATTCCGGCGTGTCCTCCTGCTGCGCGTCCAATACCTGATAATCGAGGGAAACAATGTCCGCCGCAAGTCCCGTCTCATGCTCGCTGTATCCCGGAGGCATCGTCTCGCGCGTCTCCTTCTCATACGCCTGCTCCCATGACAGCCCCTCGCTCTCCATCGACGCCGCAATATCCTCGTCCAGAAGTCTCTGCTGATACTCGGAATCCCGGTAGCCGGAGGCCACGACAAACTGCAGCCCTTCCTCCGATCCGTCCGTCAGCATCATCTTCAGCGCCGGGTACATCTCCTCCGCCACCGCGCAGGACTTGTTTTCCAGCCAATGCAGCCGCGGCAGATAACCGTCCGGAAGCGCATGATCCTTATTAACGAGCATCAGCAGATCCGCCGCCTGCCCTCCGGCGTTCACGCCTCCGTCTCCCCGATCTTCCCAGATCCACAAGCGGCCCGCGCTTGTCTCCCCTGCCTGCCTGTAGTGCACGGCTCCGATCGCCGCTACCGCAATCAGCGCTGCCGCGGTTCCCAGAACAATGCGCCGTCTCTTCCTGCGTCTCAGCCTGCGGCCGTCCTTATACATAAAAACATCCCCTCTGCGGTTGTATTTCCCGGAAAACGAACGTCCCTTTGCCCCGGGCCGGTTCATCTGTCGTTTTCCTTCATCCACAGAGAGGATAAAACTCACATGTATCAGATTTTTCTCAAAATTGTATCGAAGTTGTATCATCCGAAAAAATATCACGGATAATTATCCGGCGCCGCGCTTTCTCCGGCTGCCTCAATCGACTGGTCCTGCGTCTTTTCTCCCGACGGATAACGCAGCAGCTCAACGATCTCCGGATCTCCGATCGCATATGCGATTCCCAGCTCATACCAACTCTCCATATCCTCCGGCGCTTCCTCTATTCCTCCATAAATTGCCGCAAAATCACTGACAAAACTCCTCCAGTCGTAGCTTCCGTACATCACGGAAAATCCGAGTCCCCTACTACTCTCTATATCCATGTAATATTCTGCGCCGATAACCGAGCGGTATGCATGCCCCGTAAACGATTCAAATATGAGATCTGCATTGAGATCCAGATTTCCGGTCTGACGGCTCGTCTCCATTTCCTGTGCCCCGCAGACCGCCGCAAAATCATAGCGCGATTCGTCGGCCGGACGAATCTCCTTATCATATCGCTTTGCAATATAGGCATAGATATCCTGCAGCTCCTCATACGACTCATATGAGCCGTATTGCCGCAGCTCTTCTATGGTAATCGGAGCGATCCCTGCCTCCTCCAGCAGCTCCAGATCATATTCTGCCATCGCCTCGAAAGACGCAAAACCAAGATCCTCTCCGATCACATCCAGCATCGCCGGCCCGCTCACAGAGGCATAGTAGATCATATCCATATCCGTATCCGCCACAAGCGTGACCGCATAGCCGTCTGTCTCTCTGAAATGAAAGCAGAACACTTGCAATATCGTATTATTCAGATAGACGACGGCCGTATCGGACAGGGTAAGATTCTCCATAGTGATCCCTGCGAGACAGCCGTCCGGAAACAGCCCTGCCTCGCACCAGTCTTCCATCACGCCGCGGCACCGGTCGATCGTCGCCTCCGTAGGCGCCTTCATTCCCTTATAATTTCCGTAAACTCCCCAATCCCATGAGAAATCCGTCGTCTCCTCAAGCATCTTCAGGCGCCCGGCAATGTCGAGAGAGGCCGTGTCGAGAAATTGAATATTATCCCGCTCGGAGAGCATCACGCGCCCCTCCGTTCGCGCATCCTGCCACCCTGCGTACAGTCCCGGCAGAAACCACGCCGCAGCCACGGACGCCGAGAGCGCCAAAATTCCCGCCGCATATTTCAAAACCGTCTTCCAGCCTCCGCGTTTCGCCATACGGCCGCCTCCTTTCCGAATCCGTCCTCATACGATCGGTTCATCTTTTGTCCGACTTCTTTTCCCGTTCCGCTCTTTTCTGCGGGCGCTCCCTTCTCCTGTCCCGGCTCCGTCTCCGACCGCGTTCTTCCTCCGGAACGGTGAAACGCACCGTCACCTTCAGTCCGGCGCCCGGTTCGCTCTCCATCTGCCAGACCGCCCGGTGCAACTCCACGATCTTCTGGCACAGCGCGAGCCCGAGCCCTGCGCCGCCTTCCTTGCGGGCGCGGGACTTGTCCACCATGTAGAACGCCTCCGTAATCCTTGAGAGCTCCTCCGGCGGGATGCCCCTGCCCTCGTCTTCCACGCTGACCGCATAGCCGTCCGGCAGATTCACACCGACGACCCGGATCCGCTTTCCCGGATCGGACGCCTTGCGCGCGTTGTCGATCAGATTGACAAACAGCGAGATCAGCAGATCCCGGTCTCCGTAAATAAATCCGTCCTGTGCCTCCGTCTGAATCGTAAGCTGCTTTTCGAGAAGCGACGGCAGCACCGTCCGCTCCACCTCGTGAAGCAGGTCCTCGGCGCGGATCTCCCGCAGAAGGATATCCTCCCGCCCCGCCATTGTCAGATCGAGCAGCTTGTAGGACAGCGACTGCAGCCGTTTTCCCTGTCGGAAAATATAGTCCGCGCACATGTCCGTCTCCTCCGGCGACAGATCCATCTGCCGGATCGTGTCCGCATAACCGATGATCGAGGTCAACGGCGTCTTCAGCTCATGCGCGAACGCCGCCGTAAACTCCTCCTGCCGCGCCACTTCGCTCTGGAGCTGCTCCATCTGCGTATTCATCGTGTTCGCCATCCAGTTGAAATCCTCCGCGAGCCGTCCGATCTCGTCCGTGCTCCCGATCTTCACGCGCGTATCATACCGCCCCGTCGCGAAACGCCGCGTTGCGCTGGACAGCTTCTTCATGTTGCGCATCACAAGAAACAGCGCCAGCAGAATCAATCCGCCCACCAGCACCGAAAGAACCAGCACGCCGATCTGATACCGCGCGTACATCTCCGAACGGCCCGTATAGATCTCCGTGATATCCTTCGTCGTCTCGATGCGTTCCCCGGAATCGCTCCTCGCCTGCACGACGAGATAGGTCTCGTCGCCCTGCCTCACGATCTCGTAACCCACGTTGTGTTCCTTATCCAGTTGCTCCGCAATCGAATGCTCCACGGCAAGCGCATTGTCCTGATACAGCACCTCGCCGTCCGCGTCGTAAATCCGCGCGGATGCGTTCCGATCGTCGCCCCTTTTGTGAAAACTCTCGACCAACTGTTTCGTCGACGCCTGCGCCCTCTGCTCATCGGACAGGCTGTGCAGCGTCAGCTCATAGGAATTCTGGAACATTTGATTTTCGATCATGCAGCGCTCGACCTCTCGGTCCAGATTTTCATTGAAATTGTCCTGAATCATCCACAGGCCGAAAAAAGTCAGAAAGAGCACGAAGATCGGCGTTGTGATAAAAAATATTTTCCATGACAGTCTCATAATCGTTCACTTCCTCAGTCTGACGCTTTGTGCGAAGCAAATCCGGACGTTCTCTCATCGTCAAATCACTTCGCGCCGTCAAAGCGCTGCTATCCGCCTATTCGCTCATCTGTTCGCCCATCCGTTCATCCGTCGTCTATTTATCCGAAAAGCGGTACCCCACCTTGTAAATCGCCGTGATGTGCTCCTCCAGCCCGAGCTTCTTTTTCAGCCTCTGCACATGCAGATCCACGGTCCTGCCCGTCCCGTTGTACTCGCCGCCCCAGACATTCTCATAGATCGTCTCACGGTACAGCGCACGGTTTTTATTTCGCACAAAAAGCAAAAGCAGCTCGTACTCCTTCGTCGTCAGGTCGACCGGCCGCCCGCCCTGCAGAACGCTTCTGGAATCCGTGTCGATCTCGATATCCAAGATCCGTATCCGCCGCTCGGTCTTCTTGTACCTGCGCAGCACCGTCTCCACACGCGCCAGAAGCTCCGCGATCTCAAACGGCTTGGCGATGTAATCCTCCGCGCCCAGCTTCAGTCCCTTTACCTTTTGCTGCGTCTCGCCCATCGCGGTCAGAAAGATGACCGGAATGTCCATCGACTTGGCGTACTCAAGCACCTCGTAGCCGTTCAGCTTCGGCAGCATAATATCAAGCAGGATCAGGTCATACGGCCGGTTCTCGATCGCATCAGCCGCCTCCTCTCCGTCTGAGGCAACCTCGCATTGATACCCGGCCTTCGCCAGATTCATGCGGATCAGGTTCGCGATCGCCTCCTCGTCGTCTACAATCAAAATCTTTATCATAATGCAAGCTCTCCGTTTCGTATTCTTGGCTTATCGTACCACACATTCAGGATGTCCACAAGCAAAACCACGGAATTCATGCCTGCTCCGGCGCTTGGAAGCCTTCCCCGATCACCTCATTTGACTCCACAATAATCACGAACGCGCCGGGATCTACCTCGTGCGCGCGCTTTCGAATCGCATGCATCTCCTTATTGTTGCTCGCGCAGAGCACTACCTGCTTGTCCTCTCCGGAGTATCCGCCCGTCGCCTTGAGGATCGTCGCGCCGCGCCCGGCGATCTCGTCCACGGCCCGCACCATCTCCCGCGGAAGATCCGTGATGATCATCGTCAGCTTGCCGCCTCCGCCGTAGAGCACCTTGTCCATGACGCGCGAATACAGATACGACAGGATCCACCCGTAGATCGCCGCGTCCACGCTCCCCAGAAGCGCCGCACCCGCCCCGATCACGGCCGCGTCCTGCACAAACGCGATCCTGCCGGCCGAAAGCTGAGGCTCATAGTGCCGAACCGTCATGATAATAAAATCAAATCCGCCCGTCGACGACCCGCGCATGAACACGGCGCCGTAGCCAATGCCGCAGAGCACGCCGGCGCAGATCGCGGCGAGCAGCAGTTCCCCATGATAGGCAGGAAGCCGCGGTCCGAGCACGTCCATGATCACTGACGTGATCGCCACGGTTTTCAGCGAACGCAGGTAAAACTGCCGCCCCAGCGTCCGATAGCAGGCAAGCGCGATCGGGATGTTCAGAAGCACGGTCATCGTACCGACCGGAGTCCCGAACAGACGGTACAGGATCAGCGCTATACCGGACACGCCCGACATCGGAAATCCCGCCGGGACCGCAAAGCTGTAGATCGCCGCCGCCAGCAGGACGCCGCTGAAAACGTCCACCAGAATATCTGTAAACCATTTCTTTTTCTTATCAGTCATATCCTTCTTCCTCCAACGATTGTGCAATTTATCTGCATCTGCATCCATGGTTCTTCTGGAGACCCGTCTTGACTCCAACGATCGGGTAATTTATCTGTATCTGCATCTATACCTGCATCTGTATCTACACCTTGCAAATTCAGCAGGTTCACAGTAACAGCCTCTCTCACGCCTTGTTAGCTCATCCCGACTCAAAACGTCTCGGCGAAAAGCGGCCTGTCACCACAGCCTACAATCTCCCTTTTCCATCGTAGCACAAAACACCCGGCGCGGATAGGCCACGGGCTTCCGACAAAAAAGCTGCCCACGAAGCAAACCGTTCAAGTTTTCGGTATGCTTCGGGAACAGCCCTCTTTTCATCTATTTTACTATTTCTCTTTTCTATGCCTCTTCCTACGCTTCCTTGCGGTTTGGCTGCTTGACGATCTCCGGTCTCGGTGAGATCTCTCCGGCTTTCGTGAGCGCAATCTTCGTCATCAGCGGTCCGGCCAATTCATAGACGAGCACGGAGAACAGCGTGATATTGCGGATCAACCGACCGGTCTCGCCCATCGTCTCGGTCACGGTCATCGACATACCGAGCGCCACGCCCGCCTGCGGAAGCAGCGTGATGCCGAGGTATTTGCGGATCTCGTCGCTGCACTTCATCCAGCGTGCGCCAAAAAACGCGCCGATATATTTGCCGCAGGAACGGAACACGATGTACGTCACGCCGATGCCGACGATCGCCACGTTCGCGAACACGCCGAGCTCGAGCTCCGCGCCGCTCAGCACGAAGAACAGCACGAACAGCGGAGCCGTCCACTTGTCTGCCCTCGCCATCATATCTTCCGAGAAGTCGCAGATGTTGCAGAACACGGTTCCGAGCATCATGCACACAAGAAGCGAAGAGAAACCGATCTTCAATCCGCCGATCTCAAACTTCGCCATCGACAGCGCCACCGTAAACAGCACAAACGTAATGATGATCGACAGACGGCGGCTGTTCGACTCGAAATACCGCTCCGCCACGGTCAGAAGCGCTCCCATCAACGCCCCGAGCAACAGCGACAGGATCACCTCGAGCAGCGGCTCCACAAGAACCGATACCACGCTGATCGTCCCGCTCTCCAGCGCCGAAGCGACGCCGGTCGACACCGCGAACACAACGAGTCCGATCGCGTCATCCAACGCGACGATCGGAAGCAGAATGCGCGTCAGCGGACCGTCCGCCTTGTACTGTCGCACGACCATCAGCGTCGCGGCCGGAGCCGTCGCCGTCGCGATCGCGCCGAGCACAAGCGCCATCGATACGCTGATTACATTCGGCATCAGAAAATGTAGCCCGAGCATCGCAAGGTCAACCAGAAGCGTCGCGGTCAGCGCCTGTGTAAACGCGATCACGGTCGCCTGACGGCCGATCTTTTTGAGCTGCGGAATCCGGAACTCGTTTCCGATATCAAACGCAATAAAGCCGAGCGCGACGTCACAGAAGATCGAGTATTCCTTCACATTCGCCGCGTTCAGAAAGCCGAGGCCCGCAATGCCGAGCTGTCCCAGCACATACGGCCCCACCAGTATGCCCGCCACGAGATACGCGGTTACGGCCGGAAGCTTCAGAAGCTTCGCCACACGCGACATCAGAAGTCCCGCCATCATCGCGACACTCAGGCTGAATAATTGTTCCATAATACGTCTCCTCTTTCCCTTTTCGTTTATTCCCGCTAAATTATAGCGCAGAAGCGGAAAAATTCAAGAGGAAATTTCCCTGAATAATACAGCGGAAAATGCATAATAAATGGGAAAGGGCGTCCCCTCAGCCATAAGCCTTGGAGAAGCCCTTTCCGATTTTAAATGTAATAGAGGTTTGGAAATTGCCTTACTTCAACGCGCCGTTCTTGCCGAACGTGTAAATCTTTTTGCCGATCTTCTGCTTTCCGGTTCTCATGACGCCATCCTTGCCGAAATAATACTTTTTGCCCTTGATCGTCTGCCAACCGGTCTTCATGGCACCGTCCTTACCAAAATAATACTTTTTGCCGCTGATCTTCTTCCAGCCGGTCTTCTTCTTGCCATTCTCATTGAAATAGTATTTCTTCTTTCCAACCTTCTTCCAACCGGCCTTTTTCCCGCTATTCTCACTAAAATAGCTTTTCTTCTTTTCGACCGTCTGCCAAACAGTCTTCTCCTCTGTGTCTGCCGAGGCAAGAGCGGTCGGCACAACAGCAACCGGCGCAACATCTCCGGCAATATAACTCATCGGCTGACTGACCGGCGCATTGTTCGCGCTGACAGTGATCGGATTTGTCTGCGCCTGAGTCACAGCAAGAGCTTTCGTCTCCTCTGTCGTATCGCCCGGCTCATCGGTCTTCCCTGCTGCATTCTCCGAATTCTCAGTCTTTTCTGTACTGTTCGGATCCTTAATTTTCTCTTCTGTATCGCCCGGATCTCCGGCTTCTCCTACTGTATCGCCCGAATTTTCGGTCTCGTCTACTGTACCATCCGGATTTTCAGTCTCTTTTTCTGTACCGTCCAGACTTCCGGTCTCTTTTCCTGTACCGTCTGAACTTCCGGTCTCTTTTCCTGTACCGTCCGAATCTCCGGTTTTACCTTCTGTGCCACCCGGATTTCCAGTCTCTCCTATTGCTCCGTCCGGATCCTCGGTTTCCTCTGCCGTCCCGTCCAGATTTTCGGTCTCATCCTTACCGCAGCGGAGGCAGGTATGCTCCCGGATGCGTTTCATCGTTCCGGTCGCTTTGTCCCAAGAAGTGGTGGTCGTCCAGTCGCCCCAGTTGTGGTTCTCTTCCTTTTTCAGCATAACCTGAGCAGTACCGCAGCCGTGGACACATCGGAATGTATAGATGACATGGTTGCAGTCAACACTTGCTCTGCTCTCAAACACATAAGAATGACGATCCGGATTGTCCGCAGCTTCTTTACGACTCCTCGTCTTTCTGCAGACCGCGCACTGCTCGTAAACGATGTCGCTCATGCAGGTCTCGTGATATCTGTATGTCTCCTTCCACGCATGCAGGTTCTGATTATCTGCCGGAACCAAGCTGACCTGTCGTGCTGTGCAGCCATCTCTCGTACAATACTTTGTCACCATATCCTTATTGCAGGAAACAGGCGACACCTCTTCCTCCCAAACATGCCCGAGTGCCGGAACCTTGCACTCTTCTTTTACAACATCGCTATTACAACCCTCGCGCAAACAATAGTATGCGTACCTATTCAAACCCTCTTTTGTACAAGTGGGCTCTTTCACCGGAGTGACCGTATAATCCCTTCCGTCACCCTTATTCAAGTCTTTGTTTTTATTGTACACATGCCCTAACGCGGGGATGTCTTCCGTTTTCGTTTCCCCACATTCGGTACAGGTATACTGTATTTCTCCCTTGTCTTCACAACTGGCTTCCTTTGTCACCTTGCCACTGCCCCATGAATGGGTAAAGCTGAGCGTGGCTTCGGAAGGAGCAGTGAATACCGTGCCATCCGTACCCTCCGCCGTAGCGCTGACCGTAATCACATGCTCCTTGTTATCCTCGCTTGTAATCGTCAGACTGCAGCCTTCCGCCTTCATTTGGATTGCATCTTTAACAGTAGTTTCACTATCTGCCTTAACTTCTACGGTTTCGCCATTTTTCTTAGAACCAAATAACATTTGCAGCGACGGCGTAGCGCTTTCGCATACCGTCACGCTCCATGTGACATTTTTGAGCGTGGCGCGAACAGGCGTGTAGAACAGGTTCAGCGTAAAGCTATTATTTGCCGTTGCATGTTTGCTCGCGTGCAGCGTCCCGCTGCGAAATTGCGTGCCTGTACCGGCTATGATGCGGATCGCCTCAAGCGGCCCTGCTTCCGGATCAACGCGTTGAAAATCTTCGTTCGTTTTTCCGTTCTTCTCCCAATATGCATAGAAGCTCATGCCGTCTTTAATTTCAGTATCAGACGTAATCAGTACTCCGCCCGTTGGTTGTGTCGACCAGCCAAGGAACTTGTAGCCATTGAATGTTTCTTTGTCCCATTTCTCCTTTAGAATTTTCCATTGCTCCTCGGAAGATTTTCCGTCAAGCTCACCTTTCGGGAATAATCCCTCTTCGAGAGAATTTTCTTCAACTTTCTCATATTCATCCGTATAGTTCAATCCGTAGACAGCCGCGTCCTCCGCTGTAAACTTGGGCGTTGTGCCTTCAGCATACTCTCGCGTACATGTCAGACACTTGCCGAAGAGGCCGTCGATGCCGTTCCAGTCCAGATAAAACGTGACTTTCTTTTTGCCCGTCTGGCTTTCTTCTCCCTGTCCGTTTACTTCCTCATCGGAACCTGCATTTGTCGCCAGCGGAACAGACTCCGTAGGCACCGTCGTGATCGTGCTGACAACCAGATCCTGCGACGAGCTCTCAGCCTCCGGCGCGGCGTCCTCCACCGGGGTCACCTCTTCCACCCCCGTATCCTCAACAATAATTCCTTCCTCTGCTCCTGTCGTATCCTCCGAAACACCCTCACTCGCCTGCAAAGAAGCCGTCAGAGTAAAAGCCAGAATCAGAGTCAATACCAGCAGCTTTTTCCAACTCTTATACTGTTTCATATGGATCCTCCTTTCTTTATCGCATGTCTGACAGGGCCGTTCAGAACGTCTGACATGCACACCTTTTTCCCTATCTCTAACATACTCTACGGCGGCGAAGATGTCAAGAAAACCAGCTATGAAGATTTTCGAAATTCCGTGAAAGTACACAAAAAGTTCCGTTTTCAGATGCCAAAATAAAGAAGGGGCTGTCGGTTAATACCGATTTTTGACCCCTGATAAACAAAGAGGGGATGATCCCGCGGGATTCAGGCTTTTT
>CANQVH010000089.1 GCA_947627245.1 uncultured Lachnospiraceae bacterium
TTTTGATACCTTTTTTCAACCTGTATAAAATTTTCAAAGTTCACAAATTTCTGCTTGACTTTTTATTTGCAGACTTGTCAAAGATATTCCTTGGAGCTTATTTGTCATCCACTCGTCACAAAGCTGCTCCTCGTAACAAGCCGCAGCCGGCGCAGTGCGGTTAATCAGTCCATCTATACGCTTGAGCAAAGAGGAAACAAGCTGTGTGGCATACTTGGGACGATGCAGGATAAGCTTAATAATGCCTTCCCTAAAATAGTATATTTTAGAGCTTATCTTGATAGCCTCGTCTGAAGTATCATCTGTATCACGCATCTTATTGCGCAAAGCAAGCACCATTCTGGCAATCATAGGATCGTCTTCAATATACTCCCAATTCAGATTTGTTTTATAAAAATCAAACAGGAAATCGCAGAAATACAGCCAGGATTTCTTAGTAGAAAAAGCATGCACTACGATGGATGATTTAAACCGATTTCCGCTGGCATTTTTAATAAACCAGCGATGGTTGCGACTCAGCGCATCCTCCACACAATTGCCGAGCAACTTTCTAAGCTGTCCGCTCTCATCACGGTAACCAAATTGAGCCGTTATATATCGCCAAAAGCCTGACTCATCCTCCGTGTCCCAGCCCTTTGCATAATTAATCACAGCAAGAGCAATCTGCATTTCCGCTTTGAGCTTCAGTTTGCCCGATGAATTATTCAATAACTGTCCAATATAATTTTTGCTGTTCTTATTCAGATTATAAAGATTTTTCTCTGACAATATGACACTACCAAGAAGAGGAGAGCCAGCGTAAAGCTTTTCGATATAATCCGCACCTGTATCATAAATCTGCATATCCTCTTCAACGGTACTGAAATCCTCTTCCGTAAAGTCAAGCTCTTGATTATCCTCCGGCCCAGTTGTACTGAAGCCATAGAAGGCAATGAACTCCTCTGTATTGTAAGGACTGCGTGAAATAAAGGATCTGATCCACTGAGCATCCGGTGTTAAAGGGATAAAGGTTCTGCCGTCAATCGTGTTTTCCTGTAGGAAGCTGATAATACGCTCATCTGTAACAGATGTATTAGCTGAAGCATACGGCAGTCCGAAAAGGAAACCTGCATACTTTTCATTTGACATATCACGAGCTGCAGCAAGCCTCCTATATGTATTAGAGTCACTGGGCATAAAATATTCCTTTTTCAGGATCGTAACCTTTCTGCCAAGTTCCTTGGCAGCTGCACACTCATTCTCAGAAAACCTATGAAGCTGGTGAGATTTCAAAAGCGCCTGTAATGCCACCGGCAGATCTTCAAGGAAAAAGCATTTGATATCCGTGTCCGACACTACCAGAAATGCACAGTCATCAGTCATATTGTTAACCAGATAATATTTTTTGCTCTCTGTTTCCTTATAAAAGCTCTCTGCATTAACCATTTCTGTAATAGAACTGCGTTCATCAGAAAGGAGTTCTTTCCCGCACCACTTTCCATAGTTTATGCGCTTTGACAGCTTCTGGGAAACACGCTGTTTTGAAATGTTGTACCACTCACAAAGCCACATTGTCTTGAAGCCATAATCATCCTGAAGTTTTTTTACCGTAGCGATATCCAACTCTCGTTTGCTATACTTAGAAGTTTCTTCTTTGGGCTCGGTATTATCATCCTTTGATTCAAAATATGCATCTCTCTTTGTCTTCAGCTGTTCGATTTCATCAAGGAGCTGCTGTTGAGACATAGCCCCCATATTCCTCAGGTGAAGAATATCTGTTGCATTCAGGGCGAGCACTTGCCCAATGGTTTCAATCCTCTCCCTGTGGAAGGAATTACTAATACGGGCAGAAATATGAAGATCATCGGCGGGTCTGTTAAGTATTTCATCTGGCAAAGAGGGGATAGCCTCAACTTTTTTCGGCTCGTCGATGGCTTCAGGCGTGTTATCAAAGCTACTGGCGTTGCCTGTCAGTCCATGCTCTTCAATATTTCGAAAAATGCCCTCTATCTCAGCAATGCTCTTGGCGCCCATATTCCGGATTTTTTCAAGCTGATCCGCATTTTCAATAAGCAGATAAAGCGTGTTGAATCCAGCACGCATCAGGGAATTGAAGGTTCTGGTTGACAGAGCCAGCGTTGATATCTGGATTTCTTTGTATTCTTCCTTGTTTGCTATCTGCATAATCTCATTCCTCGCTACTCCATCAATGTGGAGTTTTTATCTAACGTACTGCTTGCGCATCACTGTCTGCGGCTTTTCCTTCAATGCAAGCCATTACTTCAAAAAGCCTGCATGTTGTGAATTCTTTCTCCAGATTATTCTTAGCCATATGATCATTAATGACAGAAAGAGCGGCTACATGGAGTGCGGGTACTCCTCTAATGGTCGCACCCTCGCCCTTGCCCGAAATCGTGCCACTTATTCTGTTTAAACCACCCAAAGCCCAATATTTATCAGGTTCAGAGTTGTATGCAATTTCGGCCAATGCCTCTTGTCCAAGAAACAACGGATAAATCATCTCCTGTGATTAATATCATTATTATACCACAATGTTCCTTGACCGTGAAAATTTTTAATTTTTGCTCTGCTCAAAAGATCGCAAGTTGTTTATACAATTTTGAACATCTTCCGAATGACAAGTTTTTCACCTAAGACTTCATTCAATCTTAAAGTTTTCACACCTATCAGATCAGCCTCTATTTTCCAACATTTTAAATATTTTGACTTTTTGAGCCCGCTGAACGCCTTCTTTATAGTCCTACTTGCCACCTAACTGGCCAAGAGATTCTGCCACATTCATTAATGCTTTTGCATATTCTGCTTGTCCCTGTGGGTCACCTACTTCTGCCTTTTTCTCTGCCTCAGCCGCCGAATGGTACTGTTCAGCCAGCACTTCCGCATCCGTGTTTCCTGCCTCAGCCGCTTTGTCCATCCACTCCGCAGCTTTTTCCAAGCTTTGTTTTACACCATGGCCCATTGCGTAAAACAGGCCTATGTTGAACTTAGCTGTAGCATTGCCACCCACTGCAGCTTTTTCCATCCAATAAGCAGATTTCTCGGGATCTGTATCAATCTTTAATAACCCATCCTCTCCGTTAAAATATGCATTGGCCACGGTCAGCATCATATCTGTATCGCCGTTTTCTGCAGCTTCCAATTTATCCTCAAAAGGCATAAGCTCATCACCCAAGGAGGATGTAACTTCATCCAGATAAGGGCGCATCATTCCTGTTCCATTGAACAAAGATGTACACATAAGGTCAGGTCTTTGCTTTCCATGAAGTAACTTATATTTGATTTCATTTTTATCGAGATATAACAGTACACCCTCCTTAGTCATATCCATAGTTGAAAACTGCTGAATTATCCCTTTCTCATGAACATACTTTGCCAATCGCGTCATATAATTCAGACACTGCATCAGAAATTCCTTAGACTCTTCAGCAAAATTACTGTTCAACTCGATATCCGGCTGCCCGCCGTCTTCATACATCTTCACACTACAATCAGGCTCATCATATACTCCCAAATCGCTGCGCATATAAAAACCATATTCAAGGAATTCCTTGTTCGCAAAGGTTAAATGTACAGGTGCTTGAATCAGGTCCAAAGAGAAGCCTGTCTCTGTATTGCCAATCAACAGCTCTGCTTCCGGGAGTTTTTGTAATACGTCCAAATCAGCAAAGAAACCCACCCTTATCCTTTTCTTACTCTCCGCTTTTTGTATCTCCTCCTCCGTTTTAGGGAGGGAATAAGCACGGGAAATAAGCACACTACTATCATTTAATTCATTTTCGTTATACGAAGACTGTTGTATTCCAGGCATAGAGAGCATCTTATGATCGATTATATCGGAAAGCTCTTTGGCCTTTGCTCTGATCTTCGGAATCTCTGTATCGTTTTTCCCGGAAGCCCCAATAATATCAATGCTCAGAGATAAACCTGCTCTTTCCTCGAGCTGAATGACTGCATAAACACTATCCCCACCATTTTCACAAGCGAATTTAGGGGCCAACCGAATATATTCGTTCTCAATAAGCTCTTCGAAAGGAAAGCCTTCGGCAGAGATGCCATTCATCAAAAGCTTCTTTTTGACATCGTCAGTATCAAATATGGCTGTTAATGTATCAAATAAGTGATTTTTATAGTATTCAATAACATCTATTGTACTATCTTGATCCGATAGATACCTATTCGAATTGTAAACAAGCGTATATATTTCCACCTCATCGTTCAGAGGCTGCGCCCAAAACATTTCCATTTCAAGTGTTCCATCACCAAGTTTTATTTTATGATTAATGACCTGATTCATCTGAGTAACAATTTCAAACGGTCTCAGTTTTCTGTCTCCTGAAAAGATGTATTTATAAAGGCAGATGATATCAACGCTAATATAATCTCCCCCAAACATACCAGCCTCTTTTGAAACAAAAACTGCACAAGGCTTTTCAGGTTCCACACTATTCACGCACTGCTTGGTAAGCTCTTCCAGAAAATAACCCTCGGCGCAAAGCTCATCGAATCCAACCGTATTCTCTGAATTTGTGAGCAGTTGTCCTAATAATGGGTCTCCGTCGAAGACCGGTTTAAAGATATTTATCAGCTCTTTTTCCATACTTATTTCCCCTTTATTGATTAATGTGGTTTCATCCAATACATCTGATACGAGTTCTGTAGCTTCCGCTCCCACGTCAATCAGGCAGTCCCGTCATCCTTCTTTTCAGATTTTCTGCAGTCCGACGATAATACTCTCTGTAGCTTATCCCAACCTCACTTTTTTCTACCTCGACATCGTATGCCTCCGCCAGTAGCCGCTCCTCCATCCGGATATCCGGCTTAAACAGTATGGTTTTTCGATCCGGAAAATTTCTCTTTTTACAGTTTACAAGCCACCACAGATCCAGTTCCGATAATGCCATGCCGCAACCGACAATATACACGTCCCCCAGCATAAAATAGTCAAGCCAGCTATGGATCTCCAGATTTAATTTCCTGACTTGGCTCGCTTTATACCGCTTAATAAGCTGCGACACATTCTGCTGAAGTTTTGAAAGAAGTTTTCCGTAATAATAATGCCCCAGTATCATCGTATCCGGACGCGATGCCTCTCCATGTATGTGCCAGATAGGCGACCCACTCTCTTCCGGTAAAAAATACGTATGCAACTGTTCTCTGCAAAATTTTCCGTTCTTATCGTACGCTAGGTAACGCCATCTGCATTTTCGACCAGCTCTGCATTGAAAAGCGGGCTCTATCGCCTTCTCTAATTCATATGTATAATTGCTTGTAAGAATTGCATCTACCGGAAGATCTGCATACTCCCGCAAAAGTTCCTCTTCTTCCTCCGGCGCACAGATTCTGGTTAATGGATTTGATACCATTTTCATCTGTTCTCCAAGATGGTCGCCAGTAAGGATTACCGGCTGTAATGGATATGGCACAGTTTCTAAGCTTTTCTTTTCCTCTTCCGATAACTTTTTTGTTCCAATCGTCTCGATCAGTTTCTCCCAGGAAGCAAAATCGTATGCCCGATTTATACCGTTTCCTAACAGCAGTACCTTTGGAATCTTATCATACTCAATCATCGTCGTCTTCATAATCGCTTAGATTTATCCCTCTTTTATTCTTTGCTATTTCTACCAATTCTTCCGGTGATGCCTTTTCTACGTCAAAGGATTCCACCAGAGCCCCTCCAAATCCGCCACCGAAATAAGCGCCATAGCAATCCTGCTTCATGTCTTCTCTTAATTTTTCGATATCAATTTTCATTGCCTTTTCCTCCATCAGCCGCCTGATTGTTCTCGCTTCTTTTGCCCCAATTGTACACCAGCTTTTCAAGACTAAAAATTTACGGTCCCTTTACAGTTCTTTATCTCAGTTTTCATCTTCACTTTTCTCCGTCAATCACTTCAATAATGTCTCCCTGCCCCCTCAGCCAGATGTCAACGCCATCTCCGTAAACCTCGGCCTTTATCGTCCAGCCGGTTTCATCATGTTCTATAATCTCCGCTGTCGGAAAACGGTCCAGTACGGATTCAATGCTAAGGCCTCTGTATTTGAATTTGATCGTCCTCAATTCGCCGCCAAACATAAATTGAATCCTCTTTCGGAATTCCCCCTCCTGGAAACGGTCTGCATATGGCACATGGAAATGCTCGTCCAGAATTTCATACTCCGCGATGCGGTCTATCCTGTAGATCGTTGGAAATGGCCGCTTGGGAACATCCGGTATCTCTTCGCTGACGGAGATATAAGCGCAAAGATAAAAGTAGTATTCGGAAAACATAATTCCTACCGGTTGGATCAACCGCTTCACCTTATCCGGTTCTTTTAATTTCTGATAGCGGATACGCATCAGCCGGTGTTCATATACCGCACTGCCGATATCCCACATGTCATCCACAAACTTCTTTCCGTGATGCGGTTCCAGATAATGAAACTTTTCATTGCTGATCAAATCCTGTACCTGCTTATAATTTTTATAAGGCACACAGCATTGCAGAAGCTTGTCAATGATCGGATACATTTCCTCTTTGATAAGTGACCGGCTTTCAAGAAGGATCTTACACACTGTCAGAATTTCACTGTTTGTCAGAGCCTTCCTGCTGTTCTGAACCAAAACATAGCCTTTTTTCGTGCGATCATAGATCAACTCCCGATCCGTTTCCGGATCATTTGCAAAATACGCCCGGATGTCATTGATGTCTCTCTGTATGGATTTTTCATTGACCCCGTATCGGGCAGCCTCGTCTGCTTTTACCAAAATTTCTCCATTTACAACTCGATTATACAGACTGATTATTCTTTCAACCTTTTTATCCATTCATCACCATCCTCTCTATCGCTGCGATTACCTCTATACCATACGCATTTTAGCAAATAAGCATGGACAGAACCTGTCTAACTTATAATATACCTTTACCAATTATCGAGATCCGACAGCAGCTCATCAACAGAAGCCTTATCAGCACCACCGTCCATTTCCTTCAGCTTCAGGAAAACTCTCGCAGTGGTCACAGCATCCGCCAATGCTCTGTGGGCCTGCGGGTTTTCTATATCAAGTTTCTCCGACAGGTCTGCCAGGGAAACCTTCTTAGCCTCTATACCAAGCTGCTCGTTAAATTGACTCGCATAGCGCATTACATCAAAATATTTATTTTCGATGATAATATTTGCATAGCGCCCTGCCCTCACCAGGAATTTGCTGTCGAAAGCCATACAGTTGAATCCAAGCAGAATGTCATCTCCGACGAATTTCATGAAGTCCGCAAAGACCTCCCACATTTCCCGGGCATCTTCTACGTCATCCGCTGTGATGCCGGTAAGCTGCTGGATTTCCTCCGAAAGACACCTTTTAAATGGCTTTGCCAGCTCCTGAAAGGTAAATTCCGCTTTTTCTGTAACCTGTCCATTTACCACGCGGATAGCGCCAATTTCAATAATAGAATCAATTTTCGGGCTGCGGCCGGTCGTCTCCAGATCAAAGGCTACAAAGGTATCAAAATCAGCCTCTCGTGTCTCTACGGGATTTGGATATTGATCCTTCGGGATTGCCGCCGATGTTTTCTTTCTCGGCTTTGTCACGGCAACCTCAATACCAATGCTTGCCAGAAAATCAACATATTTCTGCCTTACCTCATCACGATTTTCTTTCGGATTTGGCATGTATTCCTGTTTTCCTGCTTCTGCCTTTTCACGCTGTTTTGTATTCTTCTCAGTACGGTTCTGCATGGTCTGAACCACAAACGGATCATCCGCAAACCGCCGCAGAGCATCAGATATCACTTCTTCTGCAATATCATATCTGCGGGTTTTTGTGTAGAAGTCAGCCAGGTTGTAATATGTCTGCCATGGAATATCCTCAGATTCACTAAGCAGAGACGCGATCTTGTCTGCTGCCGGATAATCATAATCCATATAGCGGGCTCCAACTGCAATGCCGTGAAGCCTGTTCTTCTCAGCCTCTATCAGACCATCATGATCTTTGATCGCTTCATAAATCTCATAAAACCATGGTCTGCTGTCTTTCGGTACATTGGAAGAAGCACCGGCAATTGCCATCACTCTTTGATATTCTTTTCTCGGTGTCGGCAGGCAATCACTGATTGCAAACACCAGATTCCGTAAATTATAAGGGTTGTTAAATTCACTGCACAGCTTTTCCCAGATCGGATTTTCTCCGGAACCCGGTTTATAGGCGATCAGTTCCTGACATATCGCTTCCGGGTCTGCCTCGTTTCTGCAACTGTCACACAGACAGGATTCGTTTTCTTTTCCGCACTTTATACATATCGCCATATTGTTGATCCCTCCTTATGCCTTCCCACAAACATACCGCATATCGCAAAAAGTACATGCATATGAGTTTGTAACGCTTCCGTCAAAATTCTTGTTTTCAATATTCTTTATGGTCTCTGATATCTCCGCCATCGTATGATCGATTGCAGCCCTGGTCCACTCGAAGCTGATGAGAGGGTCTTCATTCCGGCAGTTTGTGTAATACAGATGCATCCTTTTGACCTTTTTACCATACCGTTTTTCAACCAGATACGCATAGATCTCCAACTGCTTCCTGTAATGTTCTACCCGCTCCGGATGACCGCAAATATCCGGCTTAGGACCGGTCTTATAGTCCACAATCTCCACCGTATCCCCCTGACCCTCGATCAGATCAATAACGCCCTGCAGAATATAGTCCGGCAACACCAGATTGATTTCCTCCTCGGCCCGCCATACCTTGCCAAGCTCGTCCTTCCTGTGACGGTAATACCGGATGACCTGCTGCAGCGCATTTTCCCTCTGCTCGTCCGTCAGGAAATATCCTGTCTGCTCCTGCATGCTCTGATAGTTCAGTGCAAACCACTCTTCAATCGTATCCTCGTTAATACGATCCTGTCGGCCGGCAATCATGCACTTGTTCATATCCTCCAGCGTTGCATGAACCAGGGAACCGACGGATGTGTGGAACATCTGATTTTGAGCAAATCCGTACTCCTTGTAAAACTTGTATTGCCTGGGACACCCGTCATACACAGAGATATGGGACGTAAAGGAATAGATATGCTTATAGTTCACATCTTTAACAGCCGCAAATGCTTTGTTCTCTTCATAACAGCTAAAATGCGGAAGTATTTCCAGCTGTTTCCCGAAATACTTACTGTCATCTTTCTTTGTTGCCAGTACCAGCATATTTTGCGCTCTGGAAAACGCTACATAATACAATCGCCAGAAATCAAAGTATTTAATATCCGCAAGCGGTTCAAACGGCTTTCTCCTAAAGAACCGATTTTCTGCCGTCAGCAATAACGGATCTCTGTTTCTTCTTGGTACATTTCCAAGTGATCCGGTCACAACCACCGGAAATTCAAGTCCTTTTGACTGATGTATGGTCATAAAAGACACACATCCGCCTGGTGCATACTCAGATTCATCCTCGTATTCGCCTATACCGTCTATAAAATGATATTTCAAATAAATATTAAACAATTCCTCCGGCATGGAAATCTTATTATCCGGAGTTATCACATGCATTTTGTGCAAAAAGCAGAATTTTGACAGCATTCTCGAAATCTCGGAAAGATTCCTTGCGGCCCTTGTCTGCAGAACATTGTCTTTGAGATCTGCTGACAAATATCCCTTAAACGGCTCAAATGCAATAAGTCTGTAAAAAATATCCAACAAACCCTTTCCCGCATCAGACGAAAGGGAGTGTATTTCCCTCATCTGCTTTTCTACATAATCATGCAAACCGGCATCCGATTTCATTAAAACAAATGCTTCTTTTACGCAATCGATATAATACTGCCGCAAATCATCTGATATCTTATGCAGGAACATATTCTTCTTAAGATCCTGTATATAGGTTGTAAAGCAACTGATCAGACACCCCAGTAGTTGTTTCACCTCCGGCCTCTCAAAAAACATGTCCGATCTCGGTGAATATACCGGTATTCCGTTTTCTTCAAGATATCTGCCGACTGTTACCGCTTCTTTACTTTTTACGGAGCGGAATAAGAAAACAACCTGGTTATAATTCGAGATATTTCCTCTGTTGATCAAGTCTTTGATCAGATGTAACAAATCCTCTTTTTCTGCGTCGAGCGTGTCACCACCGCACTTATATACAGCATTTGCTTTGGCTCTGTTTGTATCAGCAGATACAATCTGCTTATCATATCTGTACTTATCCCAGTTAAAGATATTGATCCCTTCAACATCACTCATCCATCTGTTGTAAAAGTCTATAATACCCGGCTCGGATCTGTAGTTTTTATTCAGATGAACAATAGTGCATCCTCTGTCTCTGAAGTTTTGCGGAAACTCGAGAATATTACGTATCGTTGCGCCCCTGAAGCGATACATCCCCTGATCATCATCCCCGACAACACAGATATTTTTCCGTTCCCCTGCAAACAGAAAAACCAGTTGTTCCTGAATATAATTCGTGTCCTGGTATTCATCCACCATTATGTAACGGATCTTCTGCTGTATATCTTTTTGCAGATCAGCATGTGAAGTAAACAGTGCATATGCTTCCGTCTGGATGGCAGAAAAATCCATAGCGTCATTTCTTTCCAGTAGTTTCTGATACTTTTTAACCAATCCTGCAAGCAACCGGATGTCTTCATCCTGGTCATGCTCCATCGCATCTATATCAACCATCTCTTCCATCAACTGGTTGACATACCTGCAGATTTCCAAAGATTGCTTCCACACGCCCATTGTGGTCGGAAAATGATTCTTAAAGCCTCTCAGGCTGCTGAAATTGTCAATGTTCATACAGACAAGATAGGTCTGCTCAAAAGCATCCATCATCCTGCTGCTTTTCTTTGAATTTCCTGTTCCAGAATATTCCTTCAAAAGCCTCAGACATACAGAATGAAATGTTCCGATATACATTTCATTGATATTAATATTTATTTGAAGCCGAACAAACTCATTTGATATTCTTGTTATCAGCTCCTTTGCTGCTTTTTCCGTAAAGGTAACTACCATTATCTCTGATGGCTTTACATTCTTCTCTATAACCAGATAAGCCAATCTTTTAACGATTGTGAAGGTTTTTCCTGTGCCCGGTCCGGCAATTACAAGAACAGGACCTTCCGTCGTATTGATTGCCCGCTTCTGATCATCATTCGCATTCCCATAATCAAACACGCTCTGTCACCTGCTGTATTTCGTATGAAACGCCGATAGCTTTCATAAAATCACAAATCTGATTTATCTGAGTCTGATTAGCATGAATCTTTAATATGACACCATCTGTAGTATTTGACACTACAGGAGCGGAAGGCTTTTCTGCTGTTTCAGGAGCAGGACTTGTCTGATTAAATCCTGCCCTGCTTGCAGCCAAAACCAGCTCATCATGCTTCGCCTTCGCTTCATCGAGAGACAATGTGTCCACATACTTTTCAATCAGCGTATCAACAAACGGGGAGTTGATAGCCCGTATAGCCTCAATATCATTTTTTGCTTTAGTTATGGCCTCCTGTATTTCCTCTTCATATTTTGCCTTGGAAACAGATGCATTCAGCCATTTGGGATCCAGCAGTTTGTTGAATAAAGGATTTGCAACATCTCCCAATACAGAAGCTTTCTTATCGTAATATTTCTTGATCTCTTCTTCTTTTTCACGTTTCTGCCTCTCGGTATAATCCTTTACCACCTCATCAATGAGGACTCTTTGTTCCTCTATCATAGCTACGATTTCTTTGACTTGCGGTTCTATGGCTTCATAAGGTTCAAGGCACTTGGATTTATATGCCTTCCGTCGATCCTCTGGTGCTATGTCAAGAAAAAGTACAAGTTTAGAATGACCTTTTCTGTATCTTTAAATTATTACCAACTTCATTCCT
>CANQVH010000090.1 GCA_947627245.1 uncultured Lachnospiraceae bacterium
CGACAGTGACCAGAAACGCAACGAGCGTTTCCATTGTGCATCCCCCCTCCTGTTGCCAGTATAGGGATAGCAACAATAGTATTGTATCACATTGTATATGTTTGTCAATCAATCGTTATAAAAATACCATACTGTTTTTGCGCTATAGTATTTGCTTTTCCTAAATATGACAGGATCATCTGTGAAGACAACGGTTTCAATCTTTGTAGTACCATTTCTGCGCTTCCTCGCTATCCTCCGCCACCTTCGGCATCAGCTTTCGCAAAATCCACTCCATCGGATAGGACAACGCGTACAGATACACTCCCGGAAGCACGAAAACCGCCCACGGCATCAGGTAGACCGCCACAATGCACAGAGCCAGAAAAAGCAGAAGCCCGACTGTGACGGGCAGGAAGCGGAACATCACCACGAAGGTCATCCTGAGCAATCCCAGATTCTTCTTTTCAAAACGGGACAGCAGCGGGCAGGCGTACAGAGCCAATCCAAGCACTAAGAACGCCACGAGGAGCAGGAGCATAAAAAGCGCGCTGTTTGCTTTGCTGTTGTTCATCCACAGATAAGGCAAATCCACCGCGAGAACCGCCGTCGCGATGAGAAAGAGGAGTGTGAGCGGCAGCATCTGTCGGAAATTACCCTTGAAGGAATGCCAGAATTCCCTCCAAATATAGCCGGTCCGATGGCGCACGCATTTCGACATGGCATAGTAGCCGGCCGTGGCCGCAGCTCCCGCCGTGACAAGAGGCACCGAGGCGATCAGCCACAGCAGACCCACATACAAGATATCTCCCAGCCGGTTCATAAAGCGGCTGAATTTTCCCTCTTCTCTCATAACTGTCCTTCCCCTCACTTAACGTCGGAAGGCAGGCTCCCTGCCTGCCTTCCGTCTGCCTGCCCTCAGGCATATACACACCGCACGCCGCGGCATGACAAATCCTTATTTATAGAAGCTGTCCAGCGCATCCTGCACGTTCTGCTTATAGGTCTCTTGGAACTGCGCGGCGGTCATCTCGCCGTTCAGAAGCTGCGTCCAATCCCAGTCGAGTCCGAGGTTGTTCCACAGATCGAACGCGCCTCTCGCGCCCATGTACTCCATAACCGCGTAGTTCTCTTCCGTGATCGCACAGTCCTCCCACCATGTGAGGTCGTTGTCACGAAGGTCGACGTCGCCGTCATACCAGTTCTGCCAATCGTAGAATACGTTGTAGACGAATTCCGGATCCTCGACGCCCTGCGGGATCATGTACGCATTGCCGGAGGAAACATTCTTGAACTTGTTGGTATCCTGATTGCCGCTCGGGCCGATCGGCCACGGACTCCAGATCACGTCGAAGCTCAGGTCAACGTCCTTGTTGGAATCGGAGATCCACGCCGCGCTGATCCAGTTCGCAACTCTGCCATCCATGTAGCAGTTCTGGTTGTAATCGAAGTCGTCTGCGTTCCACGGATTTGCGACATGATCAACATTGTACATATTGTAGATGAAGTCGAGCACTTCCGTCACCTGCGGGCTGGAAAGCGTCTCGGTCGGGCTCATCGCGATGCCGGTGCCGTTGCTCATCAGCAGGTTGTAAACAAGGAAATCCCAGCGGGAGCCGTAGCCGTACACATCGGTCACGCCGTCGCCGTCGGTGTCCTGCGTGAGCGCCAGCAGATACTCTCTCCATTTGTCCCATGTCCACTCGCCTCTCTCATAGAGCGCGTTCGGATCCTCAAGGCCAGCCTCGTCGAGCATCTGCTTGTTCCACGCCATCATGTAGGTGTTCGCAAGCAACTGCTCCGCGCTGTTTGCTTGGAACAAATAAACGCCGTCGTCTTTGCCGATATCCACCTGATTGAACACCATCTGGTCGTTAAAAATATCGGAATCCGCCGGAAGGATATCCTCCAGATTCGTCACAAAGCCGTTCAGGGCCGCCGGAATGCCGAAGGTCAGATCTGTCTCATAGATATCGCAGTCCGGAGTACCGGCCAGAATGGAGGTGTTGATGGACTCCTGAATGCCGTCGTAGGTCAGGTTTACAAACTCAAGCCTTACGTTGTACTTCTCTTCCACTTTCTTTACGGAATCAAAATGCTTCTGCGCAAGCTCCTCATCCGAAACGCTGGGGTCATCGTAGATGTCGGTGTTCGTGCTGTCATAGTAATGGTCGTACCAAGTACCGATCTTAATCGTCCTCGGCTCCTCCGCGTTCGCGGTCATCGCAAGACCTGCGGCCATCGTGAGGCCAAGTCCAAGCGCAAATAATTTTTTCGTGTTCGTCATTCTCTTTCTTCCTCCTTTTTTCCGTTCTTATTCTGTAAACACTGCCCGGGGAAACGCCTGCAGCAAACAGGCATTCCCCGACTCAGCGTTTTGCCGCATGTGCCTGCGTTACTCAGCAGCCGCCTCTGTCGTTACCTCAGCCGCCGTCAACTCCGCCGCTGTCGTCTCGGCCTCTGTCTCCGCCTCGGGAGCCTCAGCCGCCGCTGACGCGGACTGCCCTACCGCCACGCTGTAGACCTCCCACGCGGTGGAGGACTCGCACTGCATCGTGCTGCCCCAAGTGCTCACGTCGTCGCCGCAGAGCGCCGCGATCTGCTCATAGGTTACCTGACAGGTGCTGCCGTTGTAAGCCGCCGGATCGCCGCCGCTGCCGTCCATGTTGCCGACGCCGACTCTCATCCAACCCGCCTGCGCTTCGTTCATGACTACCCAGAGGTCGCCGCTCTCGCTCGTGTAGGAGATGCTCACCACGCTGCCCGGTACGAGCGCATCAAGGATCTCCTGCGGCATCGTCGCGCCGTTCTGCGCCCAGCCGTCGCCCGTGCAAGCAAAGTCGGTAAACGCAACCATATTCTTGAGCGGCTTCAGCTCAGTCTTCTTGCCGACCTTCACGCCGTAAACCTCCCATGCGCCCGAGGACTCGCACTGCATCCTTGCGCCCCAAGTGCTCACATCGTCGCCGCACACCGCCGCAATCTGCTCATAGGTGATGTATGCCTTGCTGCCGTCAAAGATCGCGCTGTCGCTGCCGCTGCCGTCCGCGTTGCCCTGACCGACTCTCATCCAGCCCGCCGCCGCGTCCGGCATTACCAGCCAGATATCGCCGGTGTCGCTTGCGTAAGTGATCTCTACCACGCTGCCCGGTACGAGCGCGTCAATGATCTCCTGCGGCATATCAAAGCCGTTCTGCGCCCAGCCGTCGCCCGTGCAAGCAAAGCCTGCAAACTCCACCGCGTCAGCCACAGCCGGCTGCACGGCCGCCTTGCCGACCTTCACGGACTGTACTTCCCACGCGCCGGAGGCCTCGCACTGCATCCTCGCGCCCCAGGTGCTCACGTCATCGCCGCATACCGCCGCAATCTGCTCGTAGGTAATCTGCGCGATGTTCTTCGAATTGTTAATGAAAGCGCTGTCGCTGCCGCTGCCGTCCGCGTTACCCTGACCGACTCTCATCCAGCCTGCCGCCGCATCCGGCATGACCAGCCACATATCGCCGGTCTCGCTTGTGTAGGAAATCTCCACCACGCTGCCCGGAACCAGAGCGTCGAGGATCTCCTGCGGCATATCAAAGCCATTCTGCGCCCAGCCGTCGCCCGTGCATGCGAAGTCCGCAAACTCCACTGCGTTCGTCAGCGCGTACAGGTTGGAACGATCCGCGCCCGTAGCCGTCGACACATACTCCGCAGAGGTGTCCACCGGGAGCACATTGCCGTCCGCGTCCTTGAACGCAATGTCGTCGATGTACATATTCGCCGGGGTCGCGCCCTTATCCTTCTTGGTATCCGTCTCCAGAGAGACGACGATGTAGCTGCCCGGAACCATGGAGCTGCCCTCCGGCAGAGCGTAGCTCACGGTCTTCGGGTTCGCGGTCTCCAGATAAACCGACCACGCGCCGTTGTTACGCTCCAGATCTTCGCCCACAAAAGCGTAGATGTTGCCGGACACCGCGCCGAACTCGCTGTCCGGATTCTCGCTTCCGATCGTCATGTCGATCGAAGCCACATTCCCGATGTTGTCACCCAGAAGCGCGTCCGCTTGGATGCCGACAAACATCGCCTTGCCGTTCGACGTCACCTTCAGCGCCTTAGACCCGTTGTAGTCCGTCACTTCCATGGAACCGACGTCGCCCGCGGAATTCACGGATTTGTCTACTCCCGCGAAGCCGAACAGGCCGTCCTCGAAGTCGATGCTGGCCGCCGCCGCACCGCCCTCGTCCGCCATCGCATTCATTCCCCCGAGCGCCGCCGTGCCGAGCACCGCAGACATCAGAGATAACGTGATGATTTTTCTTGCTTTCAACTTTTTATCCTCCTTTTCTTTTTTTGTCTCCTACCCGACGATACCGCTTCGCTCAACGCCCTCTATGAACTGTTTCTGCAGCGCGATGTAAATGATCACGATCGGAATCATGATCAGCACGATGCCCGCGTCCACAAAGAGCTCCAGAATATTGGGATCCAGAATCTTCTCCACGTTAGAGATCGACGCTTCGATCGTGGCGATACGCTTACTGATCACAATGTCGTTGCTAATCAGAAACAGGTTCGCGTAGAAGGTGTCGTTGTACTGCCACACCATAGAGAAAATTGCTACGGTGATGACCGAGGGCAGCGCATTTACAAGCATGATACGGAAATACGTATACAGCGTCCCGGCCCCGTCCACGAACGCCGCTTCCTCAATCTCTTTCGGAAGTCCGCGGAAGAACTGGTTGAAGATGTAAATGTACAGTCCCGATCTGAGTCCACAGCCGAAGAATGTCATGATGTACATCGGGATCGGCGTGGACAGGAGGTTGACAGCATCCCCCCGTATTGCCTTTATAATTCCAAAGATATCAAATTTCGCAAATGTCATATACAACGGGAGCATGATCGTGTTGGTAGGAATGACGATCATGACGACCACGCACGCAAATAAGACATTTTTCAGCGGAAAATTGTATCTTGCGAATCCGTAACCTACCATGGAACAGATGAACACCTGAATCAGCATCAGCGACAGAGAGTACAGCAGGGAGGCCGTCACGGTCTTGCCGTAGTTCAGATACTGTGCCGCCATCGTGTAGCGCCCGAGCGTGGGCTCCTGCGGGATCAGGTATACCATCGGATTGTAGCTGTCCGCGTCGGAGAAAAAAGAGCTGCTGATGATGCCGATGACCGGGCCTAAGATGACATAGCACACGCCGACGATCAGCACCAAACGGAAAACGAACAGGATAAACTTCTTCACATTATTAATCCATCGGGTACGGTCATTGGCAAACTGGCTGTCCGCCATCAGCTCGCGGTACCGGGCTAAAAGTGATTTCTTCTTTGCCTTTTCCATCTTTTCTCTCCTTTCCTAGTTATAGTAGAATGTTCGCTTCTGTATGAAGCGGCAGACAATCACCAGAATCAGACAGGTGACCACCGTGGACACCAGACTAAACACGGAGCTCAGTCCGTAGTTCATCTCCGTGAAGGCGGTGTCGTAGGCCAGCTCCACCACCTCGGACTGCGTGAAGCTGTCGACCACGGTGTAGACCACATTCGTGACGATGTGCGGCATCACCAGCGGGAAAGTCACCTTCCAGAAGGTCTCGTAGGCCGTGGAGCCCTCGATCTTTGCCACCTCATACATGGACTCCGGGATCGACTGCAGCGCGGCGATGAAGATGATGATCTGCACGCCCGACGCGTTGATGATGTCGCTGATCCGGTCCACCGCCCCCGCGATGTAGGTGATGATCGAGTCCGGCAGACCTAAGTTGCTGAACATCTCGATATAGTAAGTCAAACCCACGCCGGTTCCGGCCGCAGCCTCCGCCATCTCGGCGCTTGCGCTCGAGATACCGCCGCTCATCATGGTCCGGATCAGGTTCATCGCGGCCGTGATCGCCTCAGAATTCAGGATGACCGGCAGGAAGAAGATGGCGCGGACCAGCGTCCTCCCGCGGAACTTCTTATTCAGAAGCAGCGCCATGAACAGACTGAAAAAAGTGATCAGTGGCACGTCGATCAGCATGTTGCCGATGGACGTCGTCAGTACCTGCTTGTAGGTGGCGTGCGCACGGAACGCGTAGAGGAAATTATCCAGTCCCACAAAGTCCAGCGTGTAGCCGCCGCCCGGGTTCACCGTCAGGTTCGACAGGGAGAACTCGATCGACAGGATCAGGCTTCTCGCGTAGAACCAGAGGAAGCCGATCAGCCACGGCAGGATAAACAGAAAACCTGTGATGCTGCGTTTTCTCGAAAGCGTCAGCTTTTTCTTTTTCTTATTCATTCTGCCTCACCTCCTATCGCGTAAGCTCTCGCCGGAACCGTGACGCCGTCCACGCTCTCATCCTTCGTCCCGGTATTCACGTAAATCTTCACGCCGTTCTCGTAGGTGACGACGCGCAGATGATCGTTCACGATCTCATGGTTCACGATCGCGCTGTCCTTCACATCCTTCAGCGCCTCGTTCACCTCCGTGTAGATTTCAACGGCGTCATCCTTCCAGCTCTCGTAGGTCGTGGAGCAGAAGCGGTTCAGACCCGTGTTCTTGATCTCGCTTGAATTCTTCGCCGAGAACATGAAGTGTGGGGAGGCGCCCGTCTCGATCAGGTTCAACACAAGCTCCGCGCGGTCGTAGCTGTCGCTTAGGTTGATCGCGGAACCCGAGTAGTCGATGCTCCCGTGGATCAGCATCTCGTAGAACGGAACCGTTTCGTCCACGATATAGTAATCGTTGTCCGTCAGCGGCGCGTTGATGATGTCGTCCGCGTAGGCGAAGGAGTAGTCGTTTCCGTCGTTCACCAGAAGCTTTTTGCCGGTGTCCGCAAGCTTCGCGAGGGAATCCTTCACCACGTCAAGCGCCTGCTCCCTGCTGATGACGTTTGTCCGCTTCTTGTCGGAGTGAAGCTCATTTCCGAGATCTCTCAGGGAGATGCCGCCCACATTGTACTTCTGGATCTTGGACGCAAGGCTGTTTACATAGCGCGGCAGGAATTTCGGCGATATCAGATAATAATGGTTCTCCTCATAGCCAAGCCCCGACGTCTTGCGCAGGGTGGACGGATTCACCAGTCCGAACTCCGCGATGTAGCCGCCGCCGTAGTAGCGCGCCGTCTCGTTGTTCTCCGAGTAGCGCTTGCTGACGTACGTCACCTGCTGGAGAGCCACGTCCGCGTAGAGCGTCCCGCCGTTTCGCTCAAGCGTATCGTTCAGCGTCCCGAGGCTCAGCTTGCTGCCGAGCGCATGCGGGATCTTCAGCTTATTTACCACATCGTGATAGTAGCCGCGGTTCATCCAGCCCTGGAAGTTCATCACCTGGTTGGAGACGCCCAGCCCCTTCAGGTCGTCCGCCATCTCCTGCGCCTCCTCGAAGGTGGTCATCGCGTACAGACCCTGATACTGCGTGCCGAGGAAGAATTTCGTCATGTCCACGCCGCCCAGCACATCATAGTAGAACTTGATGTCGCCGTCCGTCTCCTCCTTCGCCGTCAGCACGCCCTCGTCCAGAAGACGTTTACGGTAATAATTCGCCGCTCCCACGTAGCCCGCGTCCTCCTCGGTGAGCATCGTGTACTTCACCGTAAGGTTCGCGTCGTAGAAATTTTTCTCCACGATCGGGATATCCGCCTCGTTTCCGGTGGTCCCGAACATGGAAAGCTTGTCGTTCCCGCGCATCACAAAGGTCGGATACACGTAGTTGTACTCGTTGATCTTGCCCGCGATGCCCGCATTTAAGTAGGCCAGGCTCGCGCCGTCCTCGATCGTGGCGAAGATGCTGCTCTTCTCCCGGAACAGCCCGTACAGCGCCAGCTTGGGGTTCTCCGTGTTCTCCAGCACCGTATACTCCGCGGCCAGCGGATCGATGCCGTACATGTACTCGGAGTAGTTGTCCGCCGTGGTCTTTCCGTTGTTGAAGTAGATCAGGGAGCCGGAGCCGTTCGGGACGAGCATGTAGCCCTCCTCGTCCTTGCCCGCCGCGCCGAAATAGCGCAGCAACTGGATGCGGAAGATCGCGCCGCCGCCGTTCTCCACCACATGGTTCATCGGGATCGACACGTCCACCGCGTCGCCGTTCAGGCGGTATTCCAGCGGGATCTCAAAGGAGATCGGCACCGCGCCCTCCACGCCGGAGTTCTCCATCTCGCGCAGGTAATCCTCGTTCGTGAAGCCTGCCTCCTCGAAGTATTTGTTCAGCTTGCGCAACTGGGACGCGCCCTTCGCGGCCGACGGGAGCAGCTCCTTGTAATTCTCCGCCACCGTGCTGTCCGTGTATTTCTTGTTCACGAAGCTCGCGTCCTCCTCGGGGAGCGCCGCCAGCACGTTTTCCAGCGTCTCGATGCTGATATACTGCGGCACAAGGCCGGTCTTGTTCGACATATCGCCGATCGTATAGAGGAAGCGGATCCCGTTCTCGATCCCCTCCACCGCGAGCTGATCCTCCTTCTCCGTGCAGTAAGTGTAGGAGTCCAGCGTTCCCTCCGTCCGGGAGGTGTTGAAATAGTCCACGATCAACTGCGATTTCAGGAAGCTCTTGTTCGTGCCGCTCGCCACCGCGTCTGAGTCCGCGTCCGGCGGATTTGAGTAGGTAATCTGCCCATTGCGCTTGTCGACCACAGCCACCTCTCCGGTCTCCGTGTTCGCGTAGAGCTTCAGGATCTCGTTCTGCGCCGCGAGCTTCATGCCCTTCACATCGCTCTCTTTCTCCGCGAGCGGTGTAAAGGATCCGCCCTCCTCGTACTCATAGGAGGAAAGGGCTTCCCTGTATTCATTGTAGAAATGATAGCGGTAGAGCCACCATCCGAACCAGCCTGCGACCGCCGCCAGGATGAGGATCACAAACACGATCACAACTTTTTTTCTTGTACGCATTTCGTCCCCCTCCTATGCCCGGTACATCAGTTCCTGGTAAATACTGTAGAAGAAACTGTATACCTGATTGATCAGATTCACGAACAGCAGCACCACAAAGATGATGATGAACACCGCGATAAAGGTGAGCAGTATCGTCACCAGCGTCTTCGCCAGCGTGTAGTTGTGCACCACCATGATACCCATCAGCATCATGATGAGTCCGTAGGCGATGCCCAGCGCTATGATGATCCAGTAGAACGCCCCCTCCTCCAGGGAGACGAACTGGCTGAAGATCGTTCCGATGTTGAAGCACACGATCATCGGGATCAGCGCGTAGCCAATCGCGATCGCGATGTCCTTTAAGCGCCCCTCGCCCTCCATCAGGCAGGTGATGGACCAGTTGCCCACGCAGAGCAGAAGGTACAGAAGCAGCACGGCGACCAGCTCGGTGAAGGCGTTCACCTCCAGCGGGTCAACGTCGTTCACCACAAAGCCCGCCGACATGCGGTTGATGGAAAAGCTTAAGGAAAACAGGATCACCAGCACGATCGCGATGGGCACGCTGCCCCTCCCGCGGTGGCGGATCTCGTAGTAAGCGTCCATCGGATGGCTCACTGTGTAAAAGGCGTATTTCCATTTGTCGAGTGAGAACAGTTCCTTTATCATAGCAGGCCCTCCTTTCGCTTTCCTTTACCCTTTCTGTGCCGTAACTGCGAGACGACAAACAGGAGCGCGACGATCACGACCACCACCGTCAGCACGGTTCCGATGCTCTGGGTGAGCAGCTCGTTGCGGTAGCGCTGCCAGGCGATGGAATAATATTTGCGGTTCATGCCGAGCTTTAAGTATTTCATGGCCTTCGCGTTGTCGCCGGCCGTCAGGTAGGCCTTGCCGATGCCGCTGTTCGCGAGCTCGTTGTTCTCATTGAGCTTGAGCACCTGCTCCCAGATGCCGATGGCCTGCTTCTCGTCGCCGTCGTAGCGCAGCCCGACCGCCTCGTTGATGAGGGAGCCGTACTCCGTCGCGGAGAATTTGAGGATCGCGTTGTGGTAGGCGTCGAGCACGATGATCTGGTCATCCACCGCCTCGATGGCCACCGGGGTGTTGAACGTGCCCTCCTGGCTTCCGAGGCCGCCGAACACGTAGAGCAGGTTGCCCTCCTTGTCGTAGGTGAAGATCCGGCCTCTCTTGCGGTCGAGCAGGGAGTAGATGCCCTTGTCGCGGTACACCACGTCGGTGAACTCCGACGGACCGCTGTAGGTGCCGTAGGTGCTGCCCCACAGGTCTCCGCCCAGATTGCCGTTCTCGCCCTTCTGGATAACGTCCTCCCCGCTCGGGTTCAGCCTCCGGATGCCCTGTATGCCCTCCGAATCCAGGTTGGACGCGTACACAAAGCCGTCGCTGTCAATGTCGATCCCGGTGAACTCGGTCGGGATGAAGAGCTGCTGCTTGGAGCGCTCCTCCTTGCTGGCGAGCCTGCGCCAGAACTTCTCCCACAGGGTGATCTTGACCTTGATCGTTCCGAAATAACCGGTGAAATCTCCGGTGTTCTCAAACACGAGGATGCCCTCGAAAGCGTTTCGCGCGATGACGTACACACGGTCCGCGTAGTCCACGGTCACCTTCAGGGGAACGAAGTCGAAGTCGTCCTCGAGAACCTCCGACTGCGGATTGTCGATGATCTTCACGAACTCTCCCTCCGGGGTGAGCACGACCACGCGCTTGTTGTTGGAGTCCGCCACGTAGAGCTGCTCGTTCTCGGAGACGCACACGCCGTAGGGCGCGTTGAACGTGTCGTCCGCCCCGTCGCGCTTAAAGGAGTCGATCACGCGGACCGTCTCTTTCATGTCCCTGCTCAGCACGACGACGCGGTTGTTGCCGGTGTCCGCCACGTAAACGAGGCCGTCCGGCGCCACGCAGAGGTCCTGCGGTTCCTTGAAATCCGTGGTTCCCGCCGTCTGCCCGGTGATCCTGCCGTTCGGCACGTAGGGCGCGGGCGTAAGCATTACATTCTCACGGTAATCGTACGTGTAAGTGTCGTAGGGAAGCTCCTTCGCCCCCGCGGACACGCACGGCGCTGCCGCCAGAATGACCACCGCCAGAGAGGCAGCGAACCGAATAAATCTTTTTTGTCTTCTCATACTGCCCTCCTTATCAGTCTTTCATACCGGACGTGGTCATGGTCTCCAGCACGCTGCTCTGGCAGATCAGGAAGAACGTGATCGGCACCGCCGCGATGATGAAGGTGACGGCCGCCGCCGCGCCGGCTCTCGCCGTGCCGCCCGCGGTGATCTGCTGCAGGGAATACTGCAGGGGTTTGAGCTCCTCGCTTCGCAGGAACAGTCCGCCCGTGTTGCCCCACATCTGCTGGAACTGGAAGATCGCCAGCGTCAGCCAGGCCGGCTTGACGTTCGGCATCACGATCGTCCAGAAAATGCGCCACTCGGAAGCGCCGTCCAGCCGCGCCGACTCCATCAGGGCGTCGGGCAGTTGCTCCATGAACTGCTTCATCAGGTAAAGGCCCATGCCGAAGGAGAAGGCCGGAAGCACCAGCGCCGCATAGGTGTTGTTGATGTGCAGCCAACTGATGATGATGTACTGCGGGATCTGCGTGACCGTCCACGAGAACATCATCGAGAGCACCACCATGGAGAACAGCAGGTTCTTGCCCGGGAAGTTGTGCTTCGCCAGCGGGTACGCCGCCAGGGACGCGCAGATCACGTGGCCCACCATGCCGCCGCCCGTGATGATGATCGTGTTCAATATGTAGCGGGAGAACGGCACCCAGGAATTGTTCATCAGAACGAACAGGTCGGTGAAATTCTCCAGCGTCGGGTTGCGCACAAAGATCTTCGGCGGGAACTGGAACAGCTCGTCCAG
>CANQVH010000091.1 GCA_947627245.1 uncultured Lachnospiraceae bacterium
CCGGGAAAGCCGCCTAGATACAAGGAAATGGAGCCGACAAGAGGCTCCATTTCGCATTTACAAGTGGCAAACTCGGGTTATAGCATATGCCATTTCGAAATGCAATATACGAAATCCTGCAGATCAGATGATATATTCTACCACATTAAATGCAAAAAGCAAAATGCAAAATGCAGATTTAGCCCCGTCCGCCATCCGGCTTTTCGCGGTCGGGCTGCGCATCCGAGAGCGCAATGTTCAGGCCCTCCGAGATCGTATAGCTCAGATACTTCACCGTCTCGTCGATGTCCTTCGGCGTCACGAACATCGTGTTCAGGTGCGGCGAGATCAGTTCCCGGATCATCTGATGCTTTTCCGCCTGATCGAGTGTCCCGAGCGTTCCGCCGAGCCGCTGCATGCTCGCGCTGCGGTCCATCTCGGCGACCAGCTCCTCCATCGTGTCATTCACGATCGTAGCCGCGTCCACGACCGTCGGCACGCCGACCGCGATCACCGGCACGCCGAGCGTCTCCTCGTTAATCGCGTTGCGGTGATTTCCGACGCCCGAGCCGGGATTGATGCCGGTATCCGTGATCTGGATCGTGCGGTTCAGCCGCTTTGTGCTGCGCGCCGCAAGCGCGTCGATCGCAATCACGACCTCCGGATTTGTCTCTTCCACAATGCCTTTGATAATCTCAAGCGTCTCCATGCCGGTCTGCGCCATCACGCCCGGTACGATCGCGCTGACCTCACCGGCCTTCTCGAGATCGCCCGGCATCCTCCCGTACTCCCGGATCATGTGCCGCGTGATGTGCAGATTGCCGACTACATCCGGGCCGAGCGCGTCCGGCGTCACATCCCGGTTTCCCAGACCGACCACAAGCACCGATCCCCGGCGTTCGCCCAGAATCCTGCACAGATGCTTTGCAAGCTCCTCGGAAATCTCCCTGTGATAGTCTTCGTCCGGGGTGGACATGTTCGGCGCCTCGATCGTGATATAGGTTCCCACCGGCTTTCCCATCGCTTTCGCTCCGTTTTCGGTCTCTATGTGAACGATCGTCGTGCAGATCTCGCGCTGCGCATCCTTCTCCTCTTCCACTCTAACGCCCCGTACCCGCACGTCGTCCGCCTCATAGCTCTCCCGCGCCTCAAGCGCCAGATCTGTCCGTATCTGAAACTTCCCCATCATAGCTGCTCTCCTTTGTATTTATTGCCTTATTCATTGCCTTATTTTTTGCAAGTTTTTCGGAAATATGTATTGACAGAAAAGTTAGATTGGAATAAGATATATGAGTATGTTTACGCGAAACGACCGTGTCCGTTTTTAGTGAAACAAACTATTTGCTGAATAAATCTATAAGGTCTGGAGGTGTATACGTTGGCTAACATCAAATCCGCTAAGAAGAGAATTCTGGTATCGAAGACCAGAAACGAGCGCAATAAGTCTATCAAGTCCGCTGTCAAGACTGCGATCAAGAAGGTAGAGGCTGCGGTTGCCGCTAAGGACAAGGCCGCTGCCGAGGCAGCTCTGCTGGCCGCCACTGCTACGATTGATAAGGCTGCGAAGAAGGGTGTGTACCACAAGAACAATGCAGCGAGAAAAGTTTCACGTCTGGCAAAGGCAGTCAACACACTGGCATAAAATAAATAAAGCGTATAAAAAGCAGTCGATCCCGTCATGTCGGCTGCTTTTTTCATGCGCTCAGATTGATTCTTCGCTCTCGATCCCGCACAGCGTCTCGATCTCCGCCCAGATTTCTTCCCGTCCCTGCTTCGTGACGGAAGAAAACGGGATGATCTTTGTCCCCGGGCGCGTATGCAGGCCCTCGCGAATCAGCTTCGTCTGCTTTTGGAGCTGGCTGCGGTTGATCTTGTCCAGCTTCGTCGCGATAATGATCGGCTCGTAGCCGTTTTGGCAGATCCACTCGTACATCGTGCGATCGTTCGCGCCGGGCTCATGGCGGATGTCCACCAGAAGGAACACGGCGCGCAGTTGCTTCGAGCCGTGCAGGTACCGCTCGATCAGCCTCCCCCACTTCTCCTTCTCGCTCTGAGAAACCTTCGCGTAGCCGTAGCCCGGCAGATCCACCAGATACAGCGCGTCGTTGACGTTGTAGAAGTTGATCGTCTGCGTCTTTCCCGGCTGCGCACTCGTGCGCGCCAGCGACTTGCGGTTCATCAGCCCGTTGATGAGGGACGATTTCCCGACATTGGATTTCCCGGCAAACGCCACCTCGGCCCGCTCGTTCTTCGGCAGCACGCTTGTGACGCCGCAGACCGTCTCCAGATTCACCTGTTTGATTATCATGGGTCATCCTCCATCGCGCGCAAGCGCCGTTTCGAGCACCTCCGGCATCGTCTTTGCGTACACAAGCTCCATATCGCCGGTGATCTCCTGATCGATCTCCGCGATATCCGCGCGGTTCTCCTCCGGCACGATCACCGTCGTGATACCTGCCTGCTTCGCCGCGAGCAGCTTTTCCTTGAGGCCCCCGATCGCCAGCACTCTGCCGCGCAGCGTAACCTCTCCGGTCATCGCGATATCCGCGCGTACCGGGATCTGCGTGACCGCAGACAGGATGGCCGTCGCCATCGTGACGCCCGCAGAAGGGCCGTCCTTCGGCACAGCGCCCTCCGGGATATGGACATGGATATCATGCTCGGCAAAAAACTCCGGATCGATCCGGTACTGTTCTCCGAGCGAACGGACATAGCTGACCGCCGCCCTTGCCGACTCCTTCATGACGTCTCCGAGCTGTCCGGTCAGCACCAGCTCACCCTTGCCCGGCATCGTGTTCACTTCAATCTCAAGCGTATCGCCGCCTACGCTGGTCCACGCAAGCCCGCGCACGATCCCGACGTCGTTCTTCGCATTCTTTTTCTGGATGGTGTACCGCTTTCTGCCGAGATACTTTTCCAGATTCCCGGCCGAGACGCGGACGCTCTTCGCGCCGTCTTCCAGAATCTCCCGGGCTGCCTTGCGGCAGATCTTGCCGATCTGACGTTCCAGTTGACGCACGCCTGCCTCTTTCGTGTAGCCGCTGACGATCTCGGAAAGCGCCGTCTTTGTGATCGTGAGCTGGCTCTTCTTCAGTCCGTGCCGTTTGATCTGCTTCTGCAATAAATGGCGCTTCGCTATATGAAACTTCTCGTTCGCCGTGTAGCCGTCAAGCTCGATCACCTCCATGCGGTCGAGCAGCGGTCGCGGCACCGAGCTGATATCATTGGCGGTCGCGATAAACAGTACCTGAGAGAGATCGATCGGCAGTTCCACATAGTGGTCGCGGAACTTGCAGTTCTGCTCCGAATCGAAGACCTCCAGCAGAGCCGCCGACGTATCGCCCCTGTAATCGCTGCTGACTTTATCCACCTCATCGATCAGCATCAGCGGGTTCTTCACGCCTGCCTGCCGCATGCCGGACGCGATGCGCCCCGGCATCGCTCCCACGTAGGTCCTTCTGTGCCCGCGGATCTCCGCTTCATCCCGCACGCCGCCCAGACTGATGCGCACGTATTTCTTGTCCAGCGCCCGCGCGATTGAGCGCGCGACCGACGTCTTTCCGGTACCGGGCGGGCCGACCAGACAGAGGATCGGGCTGTCGCCCTTGTCCGTCAAGCTGCGGACCGCGAGGAATTCCAGTACGCGCTCCTTCACTTTTTCGAGTCCGTAATGATCCTCGTCGAGAATCTTTGCCGCGCGTTTGAGATCATGGTTGTCCTTTGACATCTTATCCCACGGAAGCTCCAGAAGCGTCTCGATGTAAGTCCGAAGCACACTGCTCTCGGCGGAATTCCCGCCCAGCCCTTTCAGCCTCCGCGCTTCCTTGCATATCCTCTCCCTGACCTCCTGTGAAGCGCACAACTGTTCCGCTTTCTGAACATAGCCGTCAGCCTCGGAAAGCAGGGGATCCTCGCCCAGCTCCTCCTGAATCAGCTTGACCTGCTCGCGCAGCACATACTCGCGCTGATTCTTGTCCACGCGCTCGCGAACCTTCTGCTGAATCTCGTTCTGGATCTGGATGATCTCCATCTCCTGAACCAGCATCGTGCAAAGCTGCTCGTAGCGCTCCGTCATATCCTCCGCCTCCAGAAGCCTCTGCCTCTGCTCATAGCGAAGCGGCAGGTGCACGCAAGCAGCCATCGTCAGCTTCTCGAAATCGCGAAGCTCTATGAGCTGACGCAGCATTTCCTTTCCGAATCGTTGGTTGAGCTGCCCGTAGCGCTTCAAGAGCTCTTCGAGCCCGCGCGTCATGGCCAGCTTCGTCATATCGTCATATTCCGTCTCCGGTTCCGCGATCAGCTCCACGCGGGCCTGCAGATAACCGTCGTCCTCCTCGACCCCGAGCAGCCTGCCCTTCTGCAGCCCTTCCGCCATCACCCGGATGATATTCTTCGGGAGCTTTGCCACATTCCGAATCTTCGCCGCAACGCCAACACTGTATAAATTTCGCAAACCCGGATTGCTGTCATCCGGGTTTTGCTGCGTTACCAAAAATATAATCTGATCTTCCGCCATCGCAGCCTCGACCGCCTTGATGGATTTCGCTCTGCTGATATCGAAATGCAGCACCATCGTCGGCAGAACCGTCAGACCCCGCATCGGTATCACAGGTATCTTTTTCTTCATTCTGCTTCTATTCACCTCTGTGCCGGTAACTGTTCTGTGCTTTTACGCCGTCTCCTCGATCATCCCGGCCCTGTGCTTTCTTCTGCTCCTCAGATCGTCGCGATAGGTCAGCTCCGGTTCCTCCGTGCCTTCGATCGCTTCCTTTGTCACAAGGCAGGATGTGATCGTATCGTCCGAAGGGATCCGGAACATCAGATCCATCATGGCGTTTTCCATGATCGCGCGCAGACCTCTGGCCCCTGTCTTTCGTTTGATCGTCTTGTCCGCAATCGCTTCGATCGCCTCATCCGTGAAGGTAAGATCCACGTCGTCAAGGCCGAACAGACCCTGATACTGCTTCACCATCGCGTTCTTCGGCTCTGTCAGGATGCGAATCAGGGCGTCCTTATCCAGCTCATCCAGAGCAACCACGACCGGAACACGGCCGACAAACTCCGGTATCATACCATACTTGATAAAATCCTGCGGAAGAACATGCTTCAGCGTCTCCCCGACATTGCGTTTCTCCTTGTCGGCGATCTCGGAATTGAAGCCGATCCCCTTCCGGTCAAGGCGTGTCTCGATGATCTTGTCGATCCCCTCAAACGCGCCGCCGCAGATGAACAGGATATTGGTCGTATCGATCTGAAGGAGCTCTTGGTGCGGATGCTTGCGCCCGCCCTGCGGCGGAACCGAAGCGACCGTCCCCTCCAGAATCTTGAGCAGCGCCTGCTGCACGCCCTCGCCGGATACGTCCCGCGTGATCGACGCGTTCTCCGATTTGCGCGTGATCTTGTCGATCTCGTCAATGTAGATAATGCCGTATTCGGCTTTCTTGATATCGTAGTCGGCCGCCTGAATGATCTTCAGAAGGATGTTCTCGACGTCCTCACCGACGTAACCGGCCTCCGTCAGCGCCGTCGCATCCGCGATCGCAAACGGAACGTTCAGAAGTCTCGCCAATGTCTGGGCAAGCATCGTCTTGCCGGAGCCGGTCGGCCCAAGCATCAGGATATTGCTCTTCTGCAGCTCCACGTCGAGGTATCTCCCGCTCAGCAGTCTCTTGTAGTGATTGTAGACCGCGACGGACAGCACCTTCTTCGCCTCGTCCTGTCCGATCACGTATTCGTCCAGAAAATCCTTGATCTCCTGCGGCTTCAGGAGATTGATCGACGAGACCTCCTCCGCAATGTCCTCTTCTTCCAGTTCTTCCTCGATGATCTCCGAACAGATATCGATACATTCATCACAAATGTAAACGCCGCTCGGTCCCGCAATCAGCTTGCGGACCTGATCCTCTGTCTTATTGCAAAATGAACATCTGATCTTTTCCCCGTTTTTCCCCGGCATACCTACACTCCTCATTCTCATATCTTCGCTGTTTCATGGGCCGCGCCGCCCTTTGGCAAACTGCGTTCCGCGGGCGCGGATCCCCGCGAGGCTCAGCGCGGCAGGACGATCTCGTCAATCAGGCCGTAAGCCTTCGCCTCCTCCGCCGTCATCCAGCGGTCTCTCTCCGTGTCCGCGGCAATCACGTCATACGGCTGCCCGGTGTTGGCCGCAAGCATCTCGTTCAGCTTTTTCTTCGTCCGCAGGATCTGATCCGCGACGATCTTGATGTCCGTCGCCTGTCCCTGCGCGCCGCCCGACGGCTGGTGAATCATCACCTCTGCGTTTGGGAGAGCGAAACGCTTGCCCTTCGCGCCGCCCGCGAGCAGGAATGCGCCCATGCTGGCCGCCATCCCCATGCAGATCGTGGATACGTCGCACTTCACATAGTGCATCGTATCGTAGATCGCCATGCCTGCCGTCACAGATCCGCCCGGACTGTTGATGTAGAGCTGGATGTCCTTGTTCGGATCCTCCGATTCCAAGAATAAAAGCTGCGCAACGGTCAGATTCGCGCTGACGTCCGTCACTTCCTCACCCAGAAATATAATACGATCCTTCAGCAGTCTCGAAAAAATATCGTAAGACCGCTCTCCTCTGCCTGTCTGCTCAATGACATATGGTACTAAGCTCATGATTTTTGCCTCCCCTTCCCATAATGCGGGACTTGTTCCTGCGCCCCTGTCGGCGCGCTCTTTATACTTCCTTCGCCGCGTCCGCGATCAGCTCAACGGCAGCCTGAATCGCCAGATCGCTCTTCATCTGCTCCTTCTCATAGTCGCCCATGATCTCTTTCAGCTTGTCGGTCTCCATCTTGTAGGATTCCGCCATCTTCGCAATCTCCTCGTCCAGACGCTCGTCGCTGATCTCAATCCCCTCCGCCTTCGCGATCGCCTCAAGCACGAGACTGTTCTGAATGCGCTTCAGCGCCTCCGGCTTCATCTGATCCAGCATCTGCTCCGCAGTCTGACCCGTGAACTGCATGTACTGCTCCACGGTAAGCCCCTGCGACTCGATCCTTCTCGTAAAGTCGTCCGCCATGCGTCTCACCTGCTCGTCGATCATCGCGTCCGGAATCTCCATCGCCGCATTCTCAACGGCCTTCTCCACGACCTTATTCTGCTTCGCGTTCTTCGCGTCCTGCGTCTTCTTCTCCAGAAGCTTCGCGCGGATGTCGTCCTTGTACTCGGCAAGCGTGTCAAACTCGGACACGTCCTGCGCAAACTCGTCGTCGAGCTCCGGAAGCTCCTTCACGCGGATCTCCCTGACCTTACACTTGAACACGGCCGCCTTGCCCTGAAGCTCTTCCGCCTGATAGTTCTCCGGGAACGTCACGTTGACCTCTACGTCCTCGCCGATCTTCGCGCCGACCAACTGCTCCTCAAAGCCCGGGATGAAGCTGCCTGAGCCGATCGTCAGCGGATAGTCGTCGCCCTTGCCGCCCGCGAACGCTTCTCCGTCCACGAAGCCCTCAAAATCAAGCTTGATCATATCGCCGTCCTGCACCGCGCGGTCGTCGATGTCGATCATGCGGGAATTGTTCTCGCGCTCCTGCTCGATCTCCTTGTCGACCTCCTCCTCGGACACCGATACCTCTGTCTTCTCTACCTCGAGGCCCTTGTATTCGCCGAGCGTGACCTCCGGCTTCAGCGCGACCTCGGCCGTGAAGATGAACGGCTTGCCTTCCTCAATCTGCACCACGTCGATCTGCGGCTGGGAGACGATCTCCTCTCCGCACTCGTCCGCGGCCTTTGAATATGCCCCCGGAATCAGCTCGTTCGCCGCATCCTCATAGAAGATACCCGCGCCGTACATTTTCTCGATCATCTTGCGCGGAGCCTTGCCCCGGCGGAAACCCGGAAGCGTGATCTTTCCTTTATTCTTCTGATACGCTTTTTCCATCGCGGCGTCAAATTCCTCCGCGGGAACCTCCACCGTGAGCTTTGCCATATTCTTTTCCAGCTTCTCTACCTGTACACTCATTGTACTAAATTCCTCCTTAAATTCTGTTTGACAATATCCCGGAACCCTTCTCTTCTCTGTTCACAGCGATTAGATTAGTATAACACAGTGCGCATAAAAAGGCTAGTGTTTATTTACAGCAAACGAAAAAAGTACTGCAGTCCTATCGATTTCCGGAAAAAACGATGCCGTCTGCGAGCTTGTCCGCCGCGTCGCGTCCCTTCAACTGGGCGACCAGCTCAAGTCCGAACGGAATTGCCGTCCCCATTCCGCGGCTCGTGGTGATATTACCGGACACCACGACCGGATCCGTGGAGAGCTCCGCTCCGACAAGCTGCTCCTCGAAGCCGGGATAGCTCGTGGCCCGTCTGCCCTTCAGAAGTCCCAGTCCGCCGAGCACGCTGGGAGCCGCGCAGATCGCCGCCACCTTCTTTCCGGACGCCGCCGCATCCGTAAGCAGCTTTCCGAGCTCCGCGTGCGCCGCCAGATGCTTCGTCCCGGGCATCCCGCCCGGAAGCACATACAATTCCGCTCCCGAATCATCCATATCTTCAAACAATACATCCGCACGGATCGGAATCCCGTGGCTTCCCGTCACCTCTGTCGATCCCGTAACCGCCACGGTCTGCGTCTCAACACCTGCCCTGCGCAGAAGATCCACGACTGTCAGCCCTTCAATCTCCTCAAATCCGTCCGCCAGAAAAACCAATGCTTTTCCCATATTCTTCCCTCCGTTCCCGCAAAATCAGCGTCAACCTTTTTCAGTTTAACAGAGACTTCCCCGAAAATCAATATTTTCTTCCCGTCTTTCCCTTTCCAGCGGCAGAAATCTGTGCTATGATCGGATACATGACAGACTCGTTCACAATACGGCGGAAAAACCGCCCCGAAAGGAGAATCTTCCATGGAAATCGAACGCAAATATCTGGTGAAGCGCCTGCCCGGCGCCCCGGAGGACTTCCTGTGCCATCAGATCGAGCAGGCATATCTTTGCACTGATCCGGTTGTCCGCGTCCGCAGACAGGACGACGCTTACATTCTGACATACAAGGGAAAGGGCATGCTCACGCGCGAAGAATACAATCTTCCGCTTACGCAGGCCGGATATCTTCATCTGCTTGAAAAGGCAGACGGCAATGTCATCACAAAAAAAAGATATGTCGTTCCGCTTTCTTCCGATCTGAAAGCGGAGCTCGATATCTTTGAAGGAAAATTTGCCGGACTGCGGCTCGTGGAGGTGGAGTTTCCCGATGAGGCGGCGGCGAACCGCTTCACAGCGCCGGACTGGTTCGGCAGCGAGGTCACCTTCTCCGGCGCATATCAGAATTCGGTGCTCAGCAAACTGGCGGAATTCGATCCCGAGACTTATCCGGAAACCGCGCCGTGATCCGAACCGTGACCCGCATCGTAATCTGCATCGTGATCCGCGTCTTGATTCGCGCCGTCTTCTCTCGCTTCTTCCGTTTTCGGGCTCAGCCGCGCAATCTTCTCCTGAACGGAGCAATAGAGCGCGGCCGTTTCTTCCGGACTCATGCAAAACTCGGGCTGCGTCCTGTTCAGGCGTTCCTCATAGAGATCCGCCCTGCGCTTCTCGATCGTCAGCAGACATTTCGCCACCATACGTTGCATCTTTGAATCGCTCTTTTCATATCTCATTCCATATTCCAGAAAATCCATTGTTTTCGTCTCCATAACACATTTGAATTTTGCAATCTTTTGTTGCTTTCCATTTATTTTTGTATTCATATTGTTGCATATAGGGAATTTCCCGTCGGAAATTGCTATAATAAGTCTAATTACTATGGAGGTATAAGTAATGAAACAAACAATTTTTTCTTCTACGATCCGTATGCTTCGCAAAAAAAGTGGTTATACTCAGGAAGAAGTAAGCAACAAATTGAATATCCAAAGGCAGACCTACTGCAATTACGAAAACGCATGTCGCACTCCACCGCTGGAGATCATCGTCGCGCTTGCCGCACTGTATCAAGTCTCCGTAGATTATCTCGTCTTAGGTGCGGACACGGCTGAAAGCAAATCAAAGAAGATCCCGCTGAAGGATAAGCTGTACGACGAATTCAGCTCACTATCCAAAAGCGCCCAGAAGGAAGTTCTCGACTTCATTCGTTTCAAGAAGCTGACCCAAACAAACTAAACTGTTTCCGTTATTTTGCACTTTGAAAATATGCCTTTGCTTTTTTATTTTTTCCATTATAGCAATTTCGTCTTTTATAAGCAATATATAGCTTTGCATTTACATTGACACGTTTTGTTTCGTTTTTCTTCTTTACATACTAAACTATTAGGGTAAGGAGGAGACGAAATGACAGAAAAACGCGCGAACCAATATCGTCAGCTCGGACTTACCATCGCCTATTACCGTAAGCTCCGCGGCCTGACTCAGATACAGCTTGCAGAATGCGCCAACCTGAGCCGAACGCATATCAGCAATCTGGAAGCTCCCAATATGCCGACTTCTATTTCTCTGGAGAAATTATTTGATATTTCAGATATCCTCGAAGTGCCGATCGGAAAATTATTTGAGATTCGCGAATAAGAATCCGCTTTGAGGATGAAGTCTGTCTCAGCCAAAATCGAGCAGGGCAGATTTGCGATCGAGTAGGAGGCGGTGATTAGCCGCCGTCCTCTCACACCACCATGCGTACCGTTCGGTACACGGCGGTTTCAACAGTTGACATGCACAGACTGATACGCGATGGCTAGATCATAAAAGCCTGACCGTATCAGTCTTTCTTTTGACAATGCCCTCTTGACCGTTGTCGTATTGGACGTTCTCCAATACCCTTTTCGGCTGTTCGCCGCCATACATGCGAAGTATTCCGGTATCCCCTGTTTTATAAGGTTCCGTTTCTTCGTCTTCGGAAGTTTCCACTGTTTCCAGATGCACATGCGGATGCGATGGTACAGCCATCCGTTGATGTCATCGAGATTGTTCTTCATACTTGCTATCCCGTAATAGTTAAGCCAGCCTCTCGCATAGACCTTTATCCTTTCCAGCGATGGCCTAATACTCTGACAGCGTCTCCGGGAAGAGAGTTCTCTCAGCGTTGACTTAAACTTTTCCCATGACTTTGGATGAACCCGGACATAGATACCCGCCCCGTTCCTTCCCAATGCAAAGCCAAGGAACTTAAAATTTCGGATTGCAAACACGCTTACCACTTGGCTTTTCTCTTGGTTCACTTTCAGTTTCAGTGTCCCTTCCAGATATTTCGTGCTCGTTTCCAGCAGTCTTTTCGCGGCTCGTTCACTCTTTGCCAGCAGTACGATGTCATCTGCGTAGCGTATGCATGGAACTCCCCGTTTCTCGTACTCCCGGTCGAACTCATTGAGGTAGACATTTGCCAGCAATGGCGACAGGTTCCCGCCTTATGTAGAGTTAATTATTATGCCGATTTGATCAGGATTTTCCTTGTAAATAGTGGCTTTTGAAAAAATTTT
>CANQVH010000092.1 GCA_947627245.1 uncultured Lachnospiraceae bacterium
ACGTAAACGTTTTCTTTACAAAGCACACATACATAAAAGGAGAATGGCTATGAAATTTGGTTATTTCGACGACGCGCGCAAAGAGTACGTCATCACCACGCCCAAGACCCCGCTGCCATGGATCAACTACCTCGGCAGCAACGATTTCTTCACCTTGGTGTCCAACACCTGCGGCGGCTACAGCTTCTATAAGGACGCGAAGCTGCTGCGCATCACGCGGTACCGCTACAACGACGTGCCGTATGATTCCAACGGAAAATACTACTATATTAGGGAGAACGGCACGGTCTGGAATCCGGGCTGGCAGCCGACGCAGACCGAGCTCGACAGCTACGAGTGCCGTCACGGCATCGGCTATTCCAAGTTTACATCATCCAAGAACGGTCTGAAAGCCGAGCTGCTGAACTTCGTCCCGTTCGACGCGACCTGCGAGATCAATCAGCTCACCGTGACGAACGACACGGCCGCCGAGAAGAAATTCCAGATCTTTTCTTACGTGGAGTTCTGTCTGTGGAACGCGACCGACGATATGACGAACTACCAGAGAAACTTAAGCACCGGCGAGGTTGAGGTGATCGGTTCGACGATCTACCACAAGACCGAGTACCGTGAGCGTCGGAATCACTACTCCTATTTCTCGGTCAACACCCCGGTAGACGGCTTTGACACGAGCAGGGACGCTTTTCTCGGCGCTTACCGCCCGGCCGCCAATCCGGTCGTCGTCGAGAACGGCGCGTGCACGAATTCCATCGCGAGCGGCTGGTATCCGATCGCGAGCCATCAGCTTGATGTAACGCTCGCCCCGGGCGAGAGCAAGACCTTCGTCTTTGTGCTCGGCTACGCAGAGAATCCGCAGGATGAGAAATTCGAGGCCCCGAACGTGATCAACAAGCGTCCGGCAGAAGCGCTCCTCTCCCGCTTCCAGACAACAGAACAGGTAGCGGAGGCGTTTCAGGCGTTGAACGATTACTGGAACGAGCTTCTTGCGAAGTACACGGTCAAATCCTCCGACGAGAAGCTTGACCGCATGGTAAATATCTGGAACCAGTACCAGTGCATGGTGACCTTCAACATGTCCCGTTCCGCTTCCTATTATGAGTCCGGCACGGGCCGCGGCATGGGCTTCCGCGATTCCTGTCAGGATCTGCTCGGCTTCGTGCATCTGATCCCGGATCGCGCGCGGGAACGCATCATCGACATTGCCTCCACGCAGTTCGAGGACGGCAGCGCGTACCATCAGTACCAGCCGCTCACAAAGAAGGGCAATCTCGATATCGGCAGCGGCTTCAACGACGACCCGCTCTGGCTGATCGCAGGCACGGCCGCATATATTAAGGAAAGCGGCGACATGGCGATCCTCGACGAGATGGTTCCGTTCGACAACGACGAGTCCAAGGCCGCTCCGCTCTTTGAGCACCTGACCCGTTCCTTCGATTATATTACGACGCACAGGGGGCCGCACGGCCTGCCGCTCATCGGGCGCGCAGACTGGAACGACTGCCTGAACCTGAACTGCTTCTCCGATACGCCGGGCGAGTCCTTCCAGACGACAGGTCCGTCCGAGGGTCCGGTCGCAGAGTCCGTGTTCATCGCCGGCATGTATGTCAAGTACGGCCGCGAGTACGCAAAGCTGTGCAAGATGCGCGGTGAATCCGGGAAAGCGGCGGAGGCGCTGAAGCATGTGGACGAGGTCTATCAGGCCACGATCACGGCAGGCTGGGACGGAGAATGGTTCGTCCGCGCGTACGACGCTTCCTCGAAGAAGGTCGGCTCCAAGGAATGCGAAGAGGGCCAGATCTACATCGAGCCGCAGGGCTTCTGCGTGCTGGCGGGCATCGGCGTCGAGGAGGGTCTTGCAGTCAAGGCTCTGGATTCCGTCAAGGAACGCCTCGACACGAAGTACGGCATCATGATCCTGCAGCCGGCTTACACGAAGTACCACTTAGAGCTTGGCGAGATTTCCTCTTATCCGCCGGGATACAAGGAGAACGCCGGCATCTTCTGCCACAACAATCCTTGGGTCTCCATCGCAGAGACGACCATCGGACGCGGCAGCCGCGCATTTGAGATCTACCGCAAGACCTGCCCGGCTTATCTCGAGGATATCAGCGAGATCCACTGCACCGAGCCGTATGTCTACTCCCAGATGGTGGCGGGGCGCGACGCTTACTACCACGGTCAGGCGAAAAACAGTTGGCTGACCGGCACAGCGGCGTGGACGTTCGTCAATGTCTCGCAGCACATCCTCGGCGTGCAGCCGCAGTATGACGGCCTCGGCATTGATCCGTGCGTGCCGAAGGGCTTCGGCGGTTTCAAGCTGACGCGTAAGTTCCGCGGCGCGGACTACGAAATCGAGGTACAGAATCCGGATGACGTCGAAAAGGGCGTGAAGAAGCTGATCGTAGACGGCAAGGAAGTCTCCGGCTGCGTCATCCCGTTCGAGGAAGGCAAGAAGTCCTACAAAGTCACCGTAGTCATGGGCTGAGATATTAAATAATCAAACGATTTCAGACGCCGCAAGGTCGGGAGCGCTTTTCCGATCCTTGCGGCTGTTTTTTCTGCATTTTCTGTTATCTAGTTATTGACATTTTATTAAATATCGGGTAATATTTTAGAAGTAGATTTAATGGATTTGTAATTTTTTGTGCTGATTTCAGAGGGGAAATTCTTTATGAAAAAATGCAGGATCTTATTGCTGCTTACGATAACGGGGATGCTCACGGGCATCCTTCCCATGACTGCGTCCGCGGAGTGGTCGGACACCGCCAACGGACGGATTTACACGCAGAGCGCCGCTCCCGGCTATGTGACCGGATTGGCGAAAATAGAAGAGCACTTCTACTATTTCAACGATCAGGGCATTATGCAGACCGGTTTTCAGGTCATCGACAATCAGAAATACTATTTTGACGCGTCAGGACAGATGAAGACCGGACGTTTCGTTGCAACGGACGGGAAGACCTACTACGCAAACAAGACAGGCGTCCTCGCCATCAACCGATGGGTGGGCAAGCGCTATTATCAGGCGGACGGCTCCATGGCGGTCAACACATGGGTCGGCAACAAATACGTCGGGGCAAACGGTCAGTATACCGGAACGGTATCCGGCACGGGCTGGGTTACAAAGAACGGCCAGAAATACTATTACAGCTCCGACGGCGAGCCGGTGAAGGGCAAGACCATGCTCGACGGTAAGCTCTATTTCTTCGATCCCGCGACCGGCGCGATGAAAAAGGGCTGGTTCAAGGTCAACAAGAATTACTATTTTGCCAATTCAAACGGCGTCCTCGTTACCAACAAGTGGAAGAGCGGAAGATACCTGACGAGCGGCGGCGAAGCCGCGACCGGCTGGACCGAGATCAACGGCACGTCCTATCTTTTCTCGGCTTCCGGCAAACAGCGCAGCGGATGGACCAAATACCAAAAAGCCTACTACTATTGCATCAAAGGTGTCGTGCAGAAAAACACATGGATCGACAAGAAGAAATATTATGTGCTGGGGAACGGCGTAAGAGCCGCCGAGTGGCAGAACATCGACGGCAACACCTATTATTTTGACCCGGCGACGGGCGCCAAAAAGACGGGCTTTGCCAAGATCGGGACGCTCAGATATTATTTTGCGAGCAACGGCCGGCTCCGCAGAAACATGTGGATCAGCGGCAAGAAATATTATGCGTCCGCTTCGGGCGCGCTGCTGACGGGGCTTCAGAACATAAACGGTTCCCTGTACTTTTTCAAGGCGAACGGCAGAAAGCTCACCAACAAGCTGAAGGTCATCAACGGCGACTCGTACTATTTCATCAACGATGGCACGGCGGCGAAGGATACATGGGTAAAGATCGGTTCCGATTATTATTGCTTCGCAAGAAACGGAAAGATGATCAAGAACAAATGGGTCGGAAATTTCTACGTCGATCTGAACGGCGCAAGGACGAACCAGACCAAGAAGACCGGCTGGCAGACCGTGGACGGCCAGAAATATTATTATAATAAGAAAGGCTCTATGGTCCTCGGCTGGAAGGATCTCGACGGGAGCACCTACTACTTCGATCCCGCCACCGGCGTGATGCTGACCGGCCTCCAGACGATTGATAATAAGAAATACTACTTCTACGTCAACGGACCGATGGCTACGTCGATCACGATCGCGGTCGGCATGAAGGAATACACGATCGGCGCCGACGGAGTCATCACCGACGAGAAGAGCATCAAGATTTCCGGAGATTCGATGGGCGTAAAGATCGTCAATTTCGCTCTGCAGTATGTCGGCAATCCGTATGTCTGGGGCGGCACAAGCCTTACCAATGGCGCCGACTGCTCCGGCTTCGTGCAGACGGTATTCGCGAACTTTGATATCAAGCTGCTCCGCGTCGCGGACGATCAGATGAAGGGACCGTCCGATGCAATCTCCGCCGACTACAAGCGGCCGACCATCGTAGATTTCTCAAATGTCGAGAACATGCAGCCGGGCGACCTTATCTTCTACGGCTCGGCGAATTACGCGACGCATGTGGCGATCTACATGGGCGACGGAAGGATCGTTCACGCGAGCAATTCCCAGCCTTATCCGGCCGGCGGAATCAAGATCACCGAGAATTACGACTACAACACCCCGATCCGCGTTGTGCGCTACTGGTCCTGAGAGTCGTAAGGAAAACAAATGATAACTTAAACAGCATGGTATTTGCCCGCGGCAGACCATGCTGTTTTCTTTGTCGGATCAAAGCTCGCCAAACGCAATTCTCCTTCTTTTGATTTGCGTGTTATTGTTTGTTTATTCAGAATATTCTGTCTTCCATCTTAATATTCTGTTAGTTCTCCTGTCAACCCCTTCGCTGAATTTCTTTTCCCGATCCTCGATTTTATCAGATTTCACAAAACGTCTGTTCTTGAAAAAAACTATGTAAACCAATCTTTCAACCGATTTTTTTGTGGATAATGTGGATAAGTCAGTGTATAAATCCATCCCATCTGACTTTCCGCTGTCCGGAGCTGTGGAAAACCTTTAAATATTATGTCGACTTTTGTCTTTTTCTTTTTGCGCGCCTCCGCTCAACTTTGTGCAGATTTACTCTTTCCCCGCTTTTGGGAACATACTTTCTGTCAGGTGGCTTTTGAAATTATCTGACGACTAACAAAATCGTACTTTCAATCTGCATAATTTACAGATCGGTCTTCAGATAGGACACAAACCGATTCCCGGCCTGCTCAAACAGCGTCTTGCTGTCCTGCGGCCCGTAGAAATAGGTCTCCGTCTCGCCCGGCTTCAGAAGGATCGTATTGCCAAAGTCGTCGTATCCCGTGATGATGACGACCCCGTCCGGCGTCGCCGCGAGCACAGGCTGTCCCTGTCCCACGAAATACAGCACCTGCTCCAGCGTGCATCCCGTCAGGCTGACCGCGTCCTTTCCGAGCGAAGCCTCCAGCGTTTCGATATCCATCGTCCCGCTCTTGACGACCTCCGGAATATTCTCCACCTTGATCTTCGCGGTCTCCGCCCGGTTGCCGCGCTCCCAGACAAATTCCTTCGCGTGGTTGATCACCACGCCCACCTTCTCATCCGCCCTGCGGATCGCCTCCGCCGCGGTCGGCCACATACTCTCCATGCTTCCGCCGGCATACACGTAATACAGCTTCTCCCGGTCCGTGTTTTTCGGAATCCGGATCGTCCGCTGCTCGTCGCGTACCAAGAGCCGGCTTGTCACCACCTGCGGATTTTTGTCCGTGATCGTCGTGCCGACCCGTAGCAGAATCGTCGTCTGCCGAATGTCGTCCTCCTGCGTCGCAATGCCGTAGACAACGTCCTCCTCCGTGTCCATGCCGACGATCTGGTCCTCCAGCGTCTCCGCGTAGCCAGACTCCGTCTTCACCACTCTTGTCAGCTTCAGCACATGGTTGACCTGCTTCGCCTCCGTCACGTAAGACTGCGGCGTCTCGTAGGTCATCAACTGCTCTCCCTCGCCGCTCACGATCACGAGCTGATACATCGGGAAGATCTCATTGCCCTCATCCGCGTCATTGATATCCGCAGTCAGCGCTTTCCCGTAGACAAGATCCTCTCCCATATACGTGACCGGCCGGATCCGTTCGTCCGCCTGACACGTTATCTCACGAGCCTCGCCGGTCTCAAAATCCATCGTATACAAAGTCTGCGACTGGTAGCGCTTTCCCTCCTTCAGCCAACTGAAGTAACGGTTTGACTCTGAGCTCGCAAAGCATCCGTTTTTCACTCCGTCGATCACATGAGTATATTCCCTCCGGACAAGATCGATCCGATAGACAATTCCCTCCAGAAGCAGGTAGCATGCCGTGCGGTCATTCGTGACATAAGAAAGCGCGTCGATATCCAGCTTGAGCATGTCGTAGGACTCCATCGTCTCTACAAACAGGATCTCCTCCACCGTCGAGGACGCTTCTTCATAATAATAAATCCCTACTCCGTTCTGCCCCTCCCGGCTTCCGCGGTTCATATACCCGGAGACCGCGAACCAGACGTCTCCGCTCTCGTCCACACGCAGCACCTTGATATTATTGCGCGAATAAAAATCACGGTAATCCATGTTCTCTTGCTGCGGGAAGCCGAACACGCGCACAAACTGGCCGCCGTTCACACGGTAGGTCCACAGCTCATTCTCCTGCACGAACGCGACCACCTTTTTCTGCTCGTCAAAGACGTATTCGACGTCCTGATCCGTGACGCCGAGGAAGATTCCCTCCGGCTGCAGCATCGTGCCGTTCGTGTTGAACACCGCGTCCGTCGTTCTCGTAAAATCCAGCAGGAATACACGGGTATCCGTATAGCGCAGGCGATAAAATTCATCCACATTGTATACCTCGCTCACTCCCTCGCTGTTCACGGCTGAGATCCGGTACTCCAGCACAAAGGAAGCCGTCGTCGCGTTGATATCGACAAGGCTCGGCGTCGGTTTGTAGTAGATCTGCGGATTCAGGCTCCCCCACATCAGTTGGGAAACCGTATCATGGATGTCCATTTTCGCCAGAGAGTGCGACTGTCCCGTCGTCTCATCCGGCTCCACAACGGTGCCGAGCGAATTCTCGTCGGTCTTGTACACGCATTTCTCATAAAATCCGGTGACAAAATCGAGATAAGAATCCAGATGAAGCCCGTCCTCCAAAAGCAGACGCGTGTAATACCAGATATCCCTGCCTCCCACCGTCACCCGGAGCTTCAGGATATATTCCTGCTCCAGCAGCATCTGATTCTGCAGTTGGAGCTCCGCCGTGATATACCCGTCTTCCTCCGCGGTTTTGATCACGTTCGTATTCTCGAGCGAATTCATGCCGTCCAACGTCAGAACCTCATAGGAGATTCCCTCGATATTCGTGCCGAAGGGCTGGATCTGAATGTCCAGCAGATGATCGTCCGACAGCACCGTCACGGTGTCGCGGATATACTCGACGTCCATCTCCTGCGCATACCCGTGCAGGCAGTTATAGCTGATCCCATTGTTCCTCATATAGACAAGCGGAAACGTCGAATTCTCCATCGCCTCAGCCGTACTCGGCGCGGTCTGATTGATCAGCCGCTCAAAGCCGAGCACCGAAGCGACAAAGATCACCGCTAAGACGACGATCCGCACAATGATATTTTTTATCCGGGAAACCGTATCTTGCATAGGAAAACGCTCCATCCTAAAGTATTTTTTTACACTATACCACTATCCGAAAGAAATGGCAAATCAGAAACGTCTGCAGCCGTGGTACCTGCACCTGCGGTGATACATTTCGTTCAGGAGAAGCACCCTTGCAAGGTCGCGCGCCAGACTGCTCCCGGAGCCGCCGATGCGGGGAGCCCGGCTCTGCATCGACAGCGCCTCCCTCATCTCCTGCGTCTCCTGCGTCTCCTCCTCCGGGAACTGACCCTTCACCTGTTCATAAATATGCTCCTCGAGTCGATAGATCGTCGTCCGGTCCGGGTACTCGTCAAACATCGGACTTCCCTCGTACTCCATCTTGTCGCATTCCTCCTCAACATAAGGAAGCAGCAGCTTCGCGGCGTCCGGATACATCGACTGAAGCCTGCGCAGCTCCCGTTCCGCCTCGCGCTGCTCCTCCTGAACCTTCGCGTAATCCGGCGTCATAAAGTACGGCTGAAGTCCGTCCGTCTCCCGAGGCTCACTTGTCTCCTGAAATCTGCCGATTTCCCAAGGCTCGCCCATTTGCTGAAGTCCGCTTTCTTCCTGAGACATATCATCCTCCGCCAATGCGGCCTTACCCGGAAGCTCCTCCTCACCCGCATACGGATTCCAACCGCTTTGTTCTCGCTCCCGGGCGATCTCCTCTGCCTTCATAAATGTGCTGCGCGCCACCGGAATCCTTTGTTCCGTCGCACGCCGTTTCTCCTGCGCCGCGCTCCCGCCATCCTTCGCGCACTCTCTCATCCCACGATACATAAGCCTACCTCTTTCCCGCGTATCGCTTTATTATATGCCGCCGTTCACGCATTGCCCGAAAAAAAATATTTCTTTTTTCCTCTTTTTCCTGTATGATAAAGGAAAAAGACCTGTTTCCTTCCAACGGATCCACAGCAAAGGAGTTTTCGTAATGAGACAGACTGATCCCGCAAGACAGAATCATTTTTCATTCGTTCCGCGATTTCGCTGCATTCTGGCGCTGCTGTTTTTCTCCGCCGCGCTTTTCTGCGCATCCGCAAGCGTCGCGGCGCCTCTGCCCGTCTCCGCGGCCGGGAAAGCGTCCGCAGGCGCCACGACGGCTCCGACCGCCTCCGCGGCCGGGAAGGCTTCCGCAGGCAAAACAGCCGCCGGGACGATTCGTTTCAGGGACCGCAGCGGCCATTACCTCAAAAAGACCGGTAAAAACTGGTACCTGTACGACCGAAAGCAGCGTCCGCTCAAGGGCCTTCGCTATCTGAACATTACCAAAACCGGCAGCTTTTCTTCCGGCTTTTATATGTTCGACCAGAGCGGCCGCCTGATCCCCAAAAAGGGCGTCCGTTATCTTGCAAAGGAGAAAGCCCACGGCGTCGTTTTCAACGGCTATTACTATTTTGACAGGACCGGAAAGCTCTGCACCCTTGCAGATTTCCACACCGTCAACCGGACAGTCAACGGAAAAATCTTCAAGGGCAGCTATTATTTCGGCGGAAAAAACGGAAAACTGCTCCTGAAAAAAGGCTGGGTCGTCTGCAACAACAAGCAGTACTACGTCAACGCAAAGGGAAAAATGCTCACTGACCGCTGGATCGGCCCGTATTATCTGCAGTCTGACGGGACGATCGCGCGCAGCAAAAAACTCCCGGACGGGAGCTATGTCGGATACGACGGACGGAAGTGCTCCGGACCGGACGCCGCGCTTCTTTCCCTCGACACGCAGCTCAGAAGCATGGTCAGCGGATACAGCGGCACTTGGTCCGTCTACGTGAAGGATCTGAAAACCGGCGGGGTCGTCAACATCAACGACCGCTCCATGTACCCCGCCAGCACGATCAAGGCGTTCGTCATGGCGGCCACCTACGACCGGATCTTCCGCAAAAAGCTCTCCTACACTTCGACGATTCGCAGCCTGCTGAACAGCATGATCACGGTCAGCGACAACGAGTCCTACAACGCCCTCGTGCGCTATAACAGCAGTTCGGGGAGCTTTCTCGCGGGCGCAGCGGAGATCAACAGCTATTTAAGCAAAAACGGATACACGTACACGTGCTGCCGTCACACGCTGCATCCGTCCTCCTCCGCCAGCACGGGAAACGGAAGCAACACGACGTCGGCAAAAGAGTGCGGGATTCTGCTCGAAAAAATATACCGCGGGAAATGTGTCTCCGCGGCTTACTCAAAAGAAATGCTGAACCTGCTTCTCGCCCAGACAAGACGCTGGAAAATCCCGTCCGGCGTCCCCTCCGGCGTAAAGGTCGCCAACAAGACCGGCGAGACCAGCAGCGTCCAGAACGACATAGCAATCGTGTTCGGTCCGAAGACCGACTATATTCTCTGCGTTTTCTCGGCGGTCGGAAACGAGTCCTATTCCAACGCCAGAATACGCGATATTTCAAAGAAGGTATACAGCTTCCTGAACTGACCTCCGTATGCGGCGCATCGCTTACGACATGGCGGAAATCTCCGCCAGCTCATAGGTCACGTCGCACTGATACCTTCCCGCATGTTTCCTGAAATTCCTGCGGATCCGGTCGGCCACCGCCGCTCCGGATTCAAAGGAACATGCCGGCAGCAAAACTATGTACTGTGTCGGACTGTACCGCGCAACCACGTCGCCGGCCCGCAGGGATTCGCAGATCATCCTCTCCAGAATATCCATCGCCTTTCCGATCCCGGAGCCTGTCCTGTCCTCCGCGAAATTGAAGCCCTTCGTCTGAATCGTCATCAGCATCAGATATTCCGCGATCCCGAGCCGCGTGACTCGGCGCGCCTCTATGTGATAGATCTGCCGGAACACGCCGTACTCGCACAGATACGCTCCCGCCGTCCGCTCATGCTCCTTCGTCTCCTCGATCAATCCCGCGATATTGGAGATCGAGCCGCCGCTCTCGCGCATCAGATTCTGGTAGATCTCCTGCATCCGCCCGGAAGGGCGAATTCCCATATTTTCGTAGAAAACCTTTCGCGTTCTCTCGTAATGCGTAACCGCAAGCTTGTATTTCTTCTGTCCCTTCAGGCTTTCGAGCATCCAGCAATGAATGTCCTCGTCATACGCGTCCACCGACAACGCCTGATTGCACACCTGTTCCAGCCTGTCCCACTTCCGCTCCTCTTTGTAAATCCCGCAGAGGATTTTCGCGATATCCATGAACAACGACTGGTACCAGATCGTCTTCGAGAGAATCCACGGCTCCTCCGCGATCATGGCTGAGACATTGCCCTGATAGCACTCGATCGCCTCCTCGCAGATCGCCTCCGTGGCCCTGCTGTCGCCCTGCATCCCGCGCACCTTTGCCGCCAAAGCCTCAAACCGCTCGTAATCCGACTCCACCTCTATCTCCGGATTCCATCGGTAGGCCCCCGGAAGCGTGCAGATAAACTGCTCCTCCCCGAGATCCTTCATCGCAATCCGCAGCCGGTACATGAGATTCTTCAGCGCGCCCTCCGGACTCCTGCTCTCATCCTCCCAAAAAGCCTCAATCAACCTCTGATGGGACAGGATCGAATCCCGGTTGACAATAATGTACGCCAGCATGCGCGTCAGCTTCTTCGAGTGCAGCGTCTCTTCATTCAGGATCTTATGCCCGTTTGTCAGCGTAAACTTTCCAAATAACTGCAGCTTTATCTTCGTCTTCATTTTCCCACTTTGTTCTTTGTCCCGGGCAACCGCCGTATCTCTGTCTCGGGCAAAGTCCCGTCAAATCGCACAATCAACTCGGTCACAAAAAAATATTTACTGGTATTATACACGAATC
>CANQVH010000093.1 GCA_947627245.1 uncultured Lachnospiraceae bacterium
CAAACCCTAAAATAATGAATTTAGTCGTCAGTATGGAATTTAAGTTTACATGTGGAATTTACTTTTTCACTCAAGCCTCACGAAAAAAACACTGAACACTCCTGTTTTACTCCAGAATCAGCTCATCCACCGTCACGAATTCGTACCCCCTCCCCTGCAGCTCATCTACAATCTCAAGAGCCGCCTGCACGGAGGATTTGTAACAATCGTGCAGAAGAATAATGTCACCGTTTTCCGTATTTTCCAGCACCCGCCGCACGACATCCGACACGTTTTTCGTCGTCCAGTCCTTCGGGTCCACATCCCAGAATACCGGGATCATCACAAAAGAACATTCCAGATCCTTATTCCATTCGCCGAACGGCGGCCGCACAAACTCCGTGTCCTTTCCGGTCAAATCCCGGATCAGAGCGCTCGTCTTCTCGATCTGCTCACAGGCGTCCTCCTTGCTCATATCGCTGATCTTGACATGATTGTAGGTGTGATTTCCGATCAGGTGTCCTTCCTCATCCATGCGCCGGATGATATCCTCGTTGCCCGGAATATTCTCTCCGATCACAAAAAAAGTCGCCTTCACGTCCCGTTCCTTCAGGCCGTCCAGAAGCTCCTCCGTATAAACCGGATGCGGACCGTCGTCAAACGTGAGCGCCACGCGCCTGCGCTGCTCCGCCCGGACATCCCCTTGCGTCGGTTCCGCCCCGACCGCATCGTCCGGGCTTCCCGGCCGCCACACCTCCAATGCCGCTTCGTCGTCCGCAGGACGTGCATGATTTCCTCTGATCTTCACAATACCCGTATATGCGGAAGAGGCCAGAACTGCCGCAAGTCCCCAGAAAAACAGGGACCTCACAATTCTGGCTCCAAATCCCGCAAACAAGCCGTTTCTCTCCGGCTTTTGATTGTCTTCATTCCTGACATGCTTTGCTTTCATACTGCACCCGGTGTTTTTTCTATATATATGACACCGGAAAGCCTTACATGCCCTGCTCTTTCTTCTCCTGAACGTCTTCCTCGGCCGCTTCCGCTTCCACGCTCTGTTCCTCTGTCGTCTGTCCCTGAGCTTCTGTCTCGATCGTTTCCGCTTCCTGAGTTTCCTCCGTCTGCTCCTGAGCGTTCGTCTCGATCATTTCCGCTTCCTGAACTTCTGTCATCTGCTCCTGCGCGTCCGTCTCGATTGCTTCCGCTTCCTCGTGCTCTATCCCAAGGTATTCGTCGTGAAAACGCTTTTTCAGGAACACGCTTGCGACATAGACCAGCGCGCCCGTCATGCTCGTCAGACTCATGATAAAATAGAGCAGACCGCCCAGCCCAACCGCATCGATCAGCGCATAAATACAATAGGAGCACTTCTGTTCTCCTGTCTTGTCCTCAAACATCCGAAGCCAGATCACCGGGAGAACGTCCGAAACCACCCAATACAGCGCAAGGAGCGTGCCCGTTCCCACCGGGAACCAGATCGTATTCATCTTTTTCGTCGTCGCAAGGACAAGCAAAAGAATCGCCAGCAAAAAAATAATGCCGATCGTCAGCAGCGTAAGCCTGTTTTTGATTTTTTTCTGCTGCTCCTCTGTCATAGGTTCGTCCCTCCTGCTACGCCAGCGTCACCCGGCAGAACTTTTTCTTACCGCGGCGCAATACAATCCCGTCGCCGGAGAGCTTTTCACCCGCCACGACTGCTTTCACATCCGCTACCTTATCGCCGTCTACGGACACGCCGCCCTGCTCGATCGCGCGGCGTCCGTCTGAACGCGACTTCTCAAGCCCGGCTTTCACAAGCAGCGAGATCACGTCGATCGCGCCGTCCGTCAGATCCGCCTCCGCGACCTCCACGACCGGCATATTTTCCGTATTTCCGCCGGAAAACAGCGCGCGCGCGCCCTCCTGCGCCTTCTTTGCCTCTTCCTCGCCGTGTACCAGACTCGTCAGCTCGTACGCAAGGATTTCCTTCGCCTGATTAAGCTGGCTGCCTTCCCATTTGTCCATCTCGTCGATCTGCTCAAGCGGCAGGAACGTCAGCATCCGCAGACATTTAAGCACGTCCGCGTCCGCCACATTTCTCCAGTACTGGTAAAAATCAAACGGGGACGTCTTGTTCGGATCGAGCCACACGGCGCCGCTCTGCGTCTTGCCCATCTTCTTGCCCTCGGAATTGAGAAGCAGCGTGATCGTCATCGCGTAAGCGTCCTTGCCGAGCTTGCGCCGGATCAGCTCCGTGCCGCCGAGCATATTGCTCCACTGGTCATCGCCGCCGAACTGCATGTTGCAGCCGTATTTCTGGAACAGTGCGTAGAAATCATAGCTCTGCATGATCATGTAGTTGAACTCGAGGAAGCTGAGTCCCCGCTCCATCCTCTGCCTGTAGCACTCCGCGGTCAGCATGCGGTTGACCGAAAAATGTGGGCCCACCTCGCGCAGAACATCCACGTAATTCAGATCCAGCAGCCACTCGGCATTGTTCACCATCAGCGCTTTTCCGTCCGAGAAATCGATAAACCGGCTCATCTGCTTCTTGAAGCAGTCTCCGTTGTGCTGAATCGTCTCCTTCGTCATCATCTGGCGCATATCCGTCCGGCCGGATGGATCTCCGATCATCGCCGTGCCGCCGCCGATCAGCGCAATCGGCTTGTTCCCCGCCATCTGCAGGCGCTTCATCAGGCACAGCGCCATAAAATGCCCCACATGCAGGCTGTCCGCCGTCGGGTCAAAACCGATGTAAAACGTCGCCTTTCCGTTGTTCACCAAATCCCTGATCTCTTTTTCATCCGTCACTTGGGCGATCAGCCCGCGAGCCACCAGCTCGTCATAAATCTGCATGCCTGTTTCCTCCTTGTCTTCTTTTTTCGTAAGGCTTGGGACTCTTCCTGTCGCAATCGAGCAGGGCGGATTTTTCCTACTCGCTGCGCGACCCGCATGCTACGACAGCAGCAAATTTTTCCTCTCGCGGGTCTGCGCATAAAAAAGCTCCCGCCTTACTTCCCATAAGGACGAGAGCTAATCCCGTGTTACCACCTTATTTCACAATCGGCTCACACCGACTGCCTCAACGAGTATACACCTGATACTATGGTCTGTTTCAGGGACTTATTCAAAAACATCCTCACACAACACCGGTAAATACTCCGACAGGATAACGGCCGTCTACTCCGCCGCAGCCTACTGATGCCGTATGATCCGTAATCACAATAACCACAAGACCACCAAATCGCAGATTTCCATGATTCATGACTGTCTGATCCATAATTCATGTCTCCGCTCCGGCACGGTTCGGTGCGAAGCTCCGGGAGGTATTCAAAAACAGGTTCTGCATGCGCCTCTCATCAATCGGCAACTTTCTGTATGTTTCCCTGTCTCCTACTTGTTCCCTTCACAGCTTTGTTCCAAGTATAGCGGCCCATTCCTGTTTTGTCAAGAAAACAATTGACAAGATTTTTTATTCCTTATACAATAGCAAGTGCCGCTATTTTACATAATTTTCTACGATTTTGCAAGCGGTATTCCGGCGATGGCCATTCTGAATTGTAAGCAATCTTTTTCTTAATACATTTTCCTGATACAAATAATAAAAGAAAGGGGCTCCGAACGATATGGAAAACGAATTCACTGAAATGCCGAGAGAAGAAAACAAGATGGGCGTCATGCCGATCCCAAAGCTTCTGTTTACGATGTCGCTTCCGATGATCCTCTCAATGCTCGTGCAGGCGATGTACAACGTCGTGGACAGCATCTTCGTCTCACGCGTCAATGAAAACGCCCTGACCGCGGTATCGCTCGCCTTCCCGATCCAGAACCTGATGATCGCGGTGGCCTCCGGCACGGGCGTCGGCGTCAACGCACTGCTCTCAAGAAGCCTTGGCGAGAAAAATTATGAGCAGGCAAACAGGGCCGCAAACAACAGCATTCTCCTGACCTTGTGCAGCTATTTCGTGTTTGCGCTGGTCGGCATCTTCGGCTCCCGCCTGTTTTTCGCCGCACAGACGCCCGACCCGCAGATCCGCGAATACGGCTTCCAGTACATGAGCATCATCTGCATTCTCTCGATCGGCGTCTTCATGCAGGTGAACATGGAGCGGCTGCTGCAGGCCACTGGTCTTACCTTCTACACGATGATCACGCAGGGCACCGGAGCGATCATCAACATCATCTTCGACCCGATCATGATCTTCGGCTACTTCGGCTTCCCGAAGATGGGCGTGGCCGGAGCCGCTGCCGCTACCGTGTTCGGACAGATCGTCGCGATGCTCCTCGGGCTCTACTTCAACTTCCGCAAAAATAAGGAGATCGAGCTTTCTATAAAGAAGATGCGCTTCCACTGGCCCACCGTCAAGACCATCTATGTGGTCGGCGTGCCATCCATCCTGATGATGTCCATCGGCTCGCTCATGACGTTCTGCATGAACAAGATCCTGCTGATGTTCTCCTCGACGGCGGCCGCTGTGTTCGGCGTGTATTTCAAGCTCCAGAGCTTCTTCTTTATGCCGGTCTTCGGCATGAATAACGGCATCGTGCCGATCATCGCGTTCAACTATGGCGCGCGGCAGAAGAAGCGCATCACGGACGCCGTCAAGATCGGCTGCGTCGCGGCGTTCTGCATGATGATGCTCGGCCTGCTCGCGTTCCAGACGATTCCGGAGGTCCTGTTCGGCTTCTTCGAGGCGTCCGACGAGATGCTCTCGATCGGCTGCAAGGCGCTGCGCACCATCAGCTACAGTTTCCTGTTCGCGCCGTTCTGCATCGTGATCGGCTCCGTCTTTCAGGCGCTCGGCAATGGTGTGTACAGCCTGATCGTATCCATCTGCCGACAGCTTCTGGTGCTGCTGCCCTGCGCGCTCGCGCTTGCCCTGGCCTTCGGCCTCGATGCCGTTTGGTGGGCGTTCCCGATCGCTGAGATCATGTCGATCGTAGTGTCGCTGATCCTGTTCCGGCGCATCTATCGCCAGAAGATCCAGCCGCTGGGAGAGGTATAAAATCCGGGGTTTTACAGCTCATGCGGGAATGTAGGCTTTTATTCTTTTTTAAGAAATTAAGTATTGAACTCTCATCTTGCCTATGATAGAATACAGGATGACAAAAGAAATCATCATTTGCGTTTGTCACAAACGAAAGTCCCCGGAGGTGTCGCTCCGGGGACTTTCTATTCCCTTTTTACGCGGCAGGGCTTAAGGCCGCAGGCTGATCACTGACTATCTGTCGCCGTCCAGCCATTTGCTGATGAGATGACACACCACACCAGCCGCGACTGCGACTAAAAAAGAAGTCATCATTTGCGACATAGCTATCCCTCCCTTCTGTCACTATGTTTTTATCAGTAACATTCTAAATATATCATATTATATAAATATTATCCATTAATCGTTTATTAAATATATTATGGAAATTATTTGGGGTCTGTTGACGAAACAGTCACGTGTGTTATAATTAAGATAAATATATAAATATGAAGATTATGACGCCAAAAAGCGAAACGGAAAGGATTCAAAAATCAAATTTGGGGAAGGGAAAAGAGTTATGAATATTCTTGTTATCAACGGCAGTCCGAAAGGGAGCTACAGCATCACGCTGCAGACGGTTCTGTATCTGGAAAAACAGTTTCCGCAGCATAAATTCACCATTCTGCACGCGGGACAGCGCATCCGCGCCTACGTGAAAGATTTCTCCGCAGCAGCGAAAGAATTGGAAGCGGCGGATCTGATCCTGTTTTCCTATCCAGTCTACACGTTCATCGCGCCGAGCCAGCTCCATCATTTCATCGCGCTGATGAAGGAATCCGGCATTGACCTGTCCGGAAAATTCGTGACACAGCTCACGACCTCCAAGCATTTCTACGACGTCACGGCGCACCGCTACATTCAGGACAACTGTCAGGATCTTGGAATGAAGTTCATTCGCGGACTGTCCGCCGATATGGACGACCTGCTGACAGAGCGGGGCCGGCGCGACGCGCGGAAATTCTTTACTTATGTGCTGTGGAGCATAAAAAATGACAGCTACGAGCCGCTGCCGAAATCAGACGTATCCGCCGCGCATATACCGGCGCATGTTCCTGACTGCAATGCAAGGGAAGTTTCGGGAGATACGAAAACCGCTGCTTCTCAACACGCAAAACACAGCATACGCGGCAAGGACGTCGTCATCGTCACGGACTGCCGCCCGGACGACACACAGCTACAGCGTATGATCGCGCGCTTTCGGGCCGTGCTGCCGCTCGCAAGCCGCGTCGTCAATATCCGCGAGTACCCGTTTTCCGGCGGCTGTCTCGGCTGCTTCAACTGCGCGATCTCCGGAAAGTGCATCTACAAGGACAATTTTGACGAATTCCTGCGCCGCGACATTCAGGGCGGAGCCGCGATCATCTATGCGTTTTCAATCGAAGATCACTCGATGGGCTGGGTATTCAAGCAGTACGACGACCGCCAGTTCTGCAACGGCCATCGCACCGTCACGATGGGCATGCCGATGGGCTACCTGATCAGCGGCGATTACAGTCGGGAGTTCAACCTGCAAATGATCGTCGAAGGCCGCGCCGAGGTCGGCGGCAACTTCCTCGCCGGCGTCGCCACGGACGAGGCCGATCCCGATCATGCGATCAACCGTCTCGCGAAGACGCTCGTCTACGCGCTGCGCCGCCGTTACAGCCAGCCGCAGAATTTCTACGGCGTGGGCGGCATGAAAATTTTCCGCGATCTGATCTATCTGATGCAGGGCATGATGAAAGCAGACCACGCCTTCTACAAATCCCACGGGCAGTACGATTTTCCGCAGAAAAAGAAAGGTACCGTGCTGAAAATGTATCTTGTCGGCGCGCTGCTCTCCTCGCCGCAGATCAAGTCCAAAATGGGGAATAAGATGAACGAGGGCATGATCGCCCCGTATAAGAAGGCAATCGAGAAATAGAAAGTCAAATCAAAATCCGTTAGAATATGAAATAATTTGCAGTATTGTTTCTATAACTACAAATTACTGGTTATTTCCTTCGATTACCTGTAGCGAGATACACCCCTTATGCCTGCAAAAGCCGAGGACATGAGGGGTGCAATTAGTTATTATAAATCTATCGCTCTTTCTTGCACAACACTTTCCCGCAGATAATTTTTCACAGCCTCAACAGTAAACACTTCTATGCTGCTTTAACGGAAACAGTTCTCTTGCACGTCGTACTCGTAATTCACCGCACGCAGCTTTTCCTCCAGCTCCTCGCGGGAGATGTCCGCGCTTGCGCAGAAATCATCGAGCGAGCTATAGTTGTCGCGAAGCTGTGTGTTCACATAGCTCAAGAGCATGATCGGATCCTGTGGTAAATTCATCGTTATCATCCGCCTTTCCGTTTCTCGGTCTTTTACGCCTGCGCTTTTTCCACTTCCGCCGTCAGCTTCCCGTCCTTCACGCGGAACACGATCGTATCCTCCATGCCGACCTCACCGGAGAGGATCAGCCGGGCCGCAAGCGTCTCCACATTCTTCTGCAGGTAACGCTTCAGCGGACGCGCGCCGTAGACCGGATCGTAGCCGCCCTCGATGATGTAATCCTTCGCGTCGTCATCGAGACGGAGACGGATCTCCTGCGCGTCGAGGCGTCTGTTCAGGTCAGCCACCATCAGATCAATGATATTGCCGATGTTGTCCTTCGTCAGCGGCTTGAACATGATGATCTCGTCAAGACGGTTCAGAAACTCCGGCCGGAAACTCGCGCGAAGCTGCTCCATCACCATATCCTGCGCCTCCTGACGGATGCTTCCGTCCGGCTCAATGCCTTCAAGCAGAAACTGAGAACCGATGTTCGACGTCATGATCAGGATCGTATTCTTGAAGTCCACGGTGCGCCCCTGCGAATCGGTGATGCGGCCGTCGTCAAGCACCTGAAGCAGCACGTTGAACACGTCCGGATGCGCTTTCTCCACCTCATCGAAAAGCACGACGGAATACGGCTTGCGGCGCACCGCCTCGGTGAGCTGGCCACCCTCCTCGTATCCGACGTATCCGGGAGGCGCCCCGATCAGACGGGATACGGAGTGTTTCTCCATATACTCACTCATGTCGATGCGCACCATATTCTGTTCGTCGTCAAACAAGTTCTCCGCAAGCGCCTTCGCGAGCTCGGTCTTGCCAACGCCGGTCGGCCCGAGGAACAGGAATGACCCGATTGGCTTGGTCGGATCCTTGATCCCCGCCTTTGAACGCAGGATCGCTTCCGTCACCTTCTCCACGCCGTCATCCTGCCCGATCACACGCTTGTGCAATTCCTCATCGAGCGCGAGGATCTTCGCGCGCTCGCCCTGCGTCAGCTTCGACACCGGAATGCCGGTCCAGCGGGAGATGATCTTCGAGATCTCCTCCTCGGTGACTTTTCCGTTCACGAGAGACATATTACGGCTGTCAACCTTGTCCTCCTCGATCGCAAGCATCTGTTTCAGTCTTGGCAATTCACCGTTTTGTAACACAGCCGCACGATCATAATCATATTCTCGCTTGGCAAGCTCAATTTCCTTATTCATCGCCTCAATCTGTTCGCGGAGGGTAGCCAAATCTTCAACCGCTTTTTTCTCATTATCCCACTGCGCTTTCTGCGAACTGAACTCATCGCGTAACTCGGCAAGCTCTTTCTGCAAAGTCTCCAGCCGATCGTGACTTGGCTTGTCGGTCTCTTTCTTGAGCGCGGCCTCCTCAATTTCCATCTGCACAATCTTACGTTGCAGTTCATCGAGTTCCGCCGGCAGGGAATCCAGCTCCGTCTTGATCAGCGCACAAGCTTCGTCCACGAGATCGATCGCCTTGTCCGGCAGGAAACGGTCGGATATATAGCGGTGTGACAGCGTGGCCGCGGCCACCAGCGCGCTGTCTGTAATCTTCACTTTATGAAACACCTCGTAACGCTCCTTCAGCCCACGCAGGATTGAAATCGTCTCGTCCACGGTCGGCTCGTCCACCATTACCGGCTGGAATCTGCGCTCCAACGCCGGGTCCTTCTCGATATACTTGCGGTACTCGTCCAGCGTCGTCGCACCGATACAGTGCAGCTCGCCGCGCGCAAGCATCGGCTTGAGCATGTTGCCGGCGTCCATCGCGCCCTCGGTCTTACCCGCGCCGACGATCAGGTGCAGCTCATCAATGAAGAGAATGATCTCTCCCTCGCTCTTGCGCACCTCCTCGAGCACCGCCTTCAGACGCTCCTCAAATTCGCCGCGGTATTTCGCACCCGCCACGAGCGCGCCCATGTCGAGCGCGAAAATCTTTTTATTCTTCAGTCCTTCCGGCACGTCGCCCTTTACAATCCTCTGCGCCAGCCCCTCGACCGCCGCAGTCTTGCCGACACCCGGCTCGCCGATCAGGACAGGATTATTCTTCGTCTTCCTCGACAGGATACGAATGACATTTCGAATCTCCGCGTCCCGCCCGATTACCGGGTCAAGCTCCTGCTTGCGCGCCCGCTCGACGAGATCCTGCCCGTACTTGTTCAGCGTGTCATAGGTCGCCTCCGGATTGTCTGAAGTCACGCGCTGATTGCCGCGCACCGTCGAGAGCGCCTGTAAAAAACGCTCCTTCGTGATGCCGAATTCCTTCCAAATTTCCTTCATGGACGGACTCGGATTGTTCAGAAGCGCAAGGAACAGATGCTCCACGGACACGTACTCGTCACCCATGCGCTTCGCCTCGTCCTCCGCGCTGTTTAATGCTCTAGTCAAATACTGACCGGGGTATAAATTCCCGCCGGAAACCTTCACCCGCGCGTTGATTGCCTGCTCGACTCTATTCTCAAAATACTCACGTTGAATCTCCATCTTCTCGATCAGCCTGCCGATCAGACTATCCTCCTGCGTCAACAACGCATACAGCAGGTGTTCCTGTTCAATCTCCTGATTTCCCGCCTCGATCGCGATCTTCTCCAGATCATTGACCGCCTCGATTGATTTCTGCGTAAATTTACTGAAATTCATAAAGCCACCTCCTCGTTTTCCCATGTTCCAAACGCACTATAACACACGTTGTTAGCACTGTCAAGGGGTGAGTGCTAATTATTTTTAAAAATTTTGTGAAGTCCCGATTTACGGGCTTCACATCGTTTGTAGTTTTTCAATTTCTCTGTTTCAAGGGCTTACTACACCAATTTTACACCATCTGTCTGTTCAAACGGCTACCGATTTGTTTTCCGAAGATAACGCAGTGTTCACCTCATCGGCAACGTCGGCGAAAGCAATATATTTAGACTATCTTTTCCCGATCCTGTCCGGCATAAAGAAACCTTCTTACTTCCATGATTAAATCATCGGGATTATCGTCTATCACTACATAATAAATAACATAATTGTCTACATAGATACGATAATACAAATATTTACGTTCCCGGGCAGACTGATACGGTTCAAAAGATTCTGCCGCTGGTAGACGCTTTAAAATAGCAGCCTCTACTTTATCTAATAAATCGTTTGCTGCCTTTGGATTTTTCAATTCATCTACGATATACGTTACTTTCTCATTAAGGTCTTCATAAAAAAGAGGTAGATATCTCAGTTTATATTTTTCATCGTGCATCAATCTTCCTCCGCAAACTTTCAAAAACTTCTTCATGACTCATCCGAACAGAACTTTTTTTTGCTAACTTATCTGCTTTATCTAAAGCAAGCTCTACACGATCCGTCAATCTGGAATATTCCTCAAGGCTGAGTACTACCATTGACCCATATCCATTTTTTGTCAAGTATACCGGTTCCCCTGTGTTTACAATTTTTTCAATGTCAGGAAACTTATTTCTCAAATCTGAAACGGGTCTGATCTGCAACATATTTCATCTCCCCTTATCAATATTTTATCTTAATTCTATCGTTATTTATTATATTCGATTCTTTCTAAAAAAGCAACTCAAATAATAATTGCAAAGTTTAAAGAATTCACTACACCAATTTTGCACCGATTGATGTTCCCAGACATCACCAGACAAAAACAATAATACCGCAGAAGTCCCGGAAATCCGGCTCTGCGGCATTTGACAGTATAAGAGAAAGACCGATTATCGCTGACAAGAGGTGAGTGCTAATTTGTTTAAAAAAATTATTGAAGTTCTACATGATCAACCTTGAATATAAGTCTGCGAATGACGTCAGAAGCAGCCTGCCAGTCTTGCGCTGTTTGTCCTAAGCCGTGAAGAAAAACAACTTTCAAATCTGTATTCTCCCTCAGATAATATATTTTTCCGCAAAAGCGGCGTACTCGTCCAGAAGTTGTATAGTAAAATATGATACTGCTCGCTGATTCATATAATATCACAGAATCTTAAAAAAGAACAATATACTT
>CANQVH010000094.1 GCA_947627245.1 uncultured Lachnospiraceae bacterium
GCGGAGGAAGTGATCCGTCTGGTGGAGGAGCCGAACGACTTCACGTACAGCTACGAGCTTGAGGGAAGCATCGAGGATAAGCTGAACCAGATCGTACAGAAGGTGTACGGCGGCAGCAAGGTGGTGCTGACGGCGAACGCGCAGAAGCAGGCGAAGGAGCTGGAGGCTTTGGGCTACGGGAACTGCCCGATCTGCGTGGCGAAGACGCAGTACTCTCTGACGGACGACCAGACGAAGCTGGGGGCTCCGACAGGCTTTGAGGTAACGGTGCGGAACCTGAAGATCTCGGCGGGCGCAGGGTTCATCGTGGCGCTTACGGGCGAGATCATGACGATGCCGGGACTTCCGAAGGTACCGGCTGCGGAGCGCATCGATGTGGACGAGACCGGCAAGATTTCCGGATTGTTCTAAGCTGCAAGCAGCTCAGAACAATCGGCGCGCAGAGCAGACAGGCTGCGAAGCGATTCATGAGACGAAATCTGTGTAGCTGGTCTGCTCTGATTAACTATAATCGGAGGATAACATATGTTTCGAAATGAGATAGAGGCGGTAGGCAATACCGCTAAGAATAAGCTGGGTCTTCTGGAGAAGAACATGACGGGGTATATCCTGATGTCGATCCTTGCCGGTGTATTCATCGGCTTCGGAAGTATCATGATGGGTATTGTCGGCGGCGTTATGGCCGGGCAGCCGGCGCAGAAGCTGATCTGCGGCATCGTGTTCTCCGTGGGTCTTTGTCTGGTGACGGTCGCCGGAGCCGAGCTTTTCACCGGCAACAATTTTGTGATGGCAGTCGGCAGCTTTACCGGCGCGGTTTCGTGGGGCAAGACGATCAAGCTCTGGGTCGTCTGCTACATCGGCAACCTGATCGGATCCGTGGCAACGGCGGTGCTTTTCGTGCTGACCGGGCTGGATACCGGCGATACCGGCACGTTTCTCTCGAACGTGGCGGCTGCGAAGATGGCAGGCGCTCCGCTGAACCTGTTCACAAAGGCAATCTTCTGTAATATGCTTGTCTGCCTTGCGATCTGGTGCGGCGCGAAGCTGAAGTCCGAGGGGGCAAAGATCGCGATGAACTTCTGCTGCGTGGCGACGTTCGTCACCTGCGGCTTCGAGCACAGCGTTGCGAATATGACTTTCCTCACGATCGGATTGATGAATCCGATGGAGGCGACGGTCAGCATCGGAGGATTTTTCTACAACCTCCTGATCGTGACGGCCGGAAATATGGTGGGCGGCGTGCTGCTCATCGCGCTTCCGTATTATCTGATCGCGAAAGAGAAGTAATCATAGGCCCGATATATTAAGATCGGCCGAAAGGACAGAATGTCTCCGGGACGGGTTCCTACAGGCGCCTGCCCGGGGATATTTTTGTCTCTTGGGGACGATACATCTACTTGACGAAGACACGGCGCAGGTTTAAAATAGGGACAGAAAAACGGGAGGATGAGGAGATGGCAAGCAGCGTAACGATTGAGAGGCTGGCTGAGCAGATGAAGCTGGTCAATGTGATCCCGGAGATCGATATGAAGGGAAAGCGGGTCGTGACTTCGGAGATCAACCGTCCGGCCCTGCAGCTTACCGGTTTTTTTGAACATTTTTATTCCGAGCGCGTGCAGATCATCGGATATGTGGAATACACGTATCTTGCGCATCTGTCGAGGGAGGAAAAGATTCCGGTCTACGAGAAGTTTCTGTCGTATCATGTGCCGTGCATCATCTATACGACGATGATCGAGCCGGATGAGGACATGCTCAGGCTGGCGAAGCAGTACGAGGTCCCGATCTTTACGACGAAGAAGACGACGTCAGACTTCATGGCGGAGATCATCCGCTGGCTGGGCGTCGAGCTTGCCCCGTGCATTTCGATCCACGGCGTGCTTGTGGATGTGTACGGAGAGGGCGTGCTGATCATGGGCGAGAGCGGGATCGGCAAGAGCGAGGCGGCTCTGGAGCTGATCAAGCGCGGGCACCGTCTCGTGTCGGACGATGTGGTGGAGATCCGCCGGGTCAGCGATGTGACGCTGGTCGGGAGCGCTCCGGACATCACGCGCCATTTCATCGAGCTGCGCGGTATCGGCATTATCGACGTCAAGACGCTGTTCGGCGTGGAGAGCGTCAAGAACACGCAGTCCATCGACCTCGTGATCAAGCTCGAGGAGTGGGATAGAGACAAGCAGTACGACCGCATGGGACTTGAGGAGGAATACACGGAATTCCTCGGCAACCGCGTCGTCTGCCATTCGATTCCGATCCGTCCGGGCCGGAATCTGGCGGTCATTGTCGAGACGGCCGCGGTCAACCACCGGCAGAAGAAGATGGGCTACAATGCGGCGAAGGAATTTTACAATCGCGTGCAGAGCAAATGGATGCTCAAAAAAGAAAGTCAGGAGTAGAGAAAGATGAAAAAATACAGCTATGGGATCGATGTGGGAGGAACGACGGTAAAATGCGGATTGTTCACTGTGGAGGGCGAGCTGCTGGAGAAGTGGGAGATCAAGACGAGGCTTGAGGAGAACGGCAGCAATATTTTATCGGACATCGCGGCGGCGATCAATCAGAAGACGATCGAAAAGCAGATTTCAAAGGACGATGTCGCCGGCGTCGGGATCGGCATCCCGGGACCGGTTGACGAGAACGGCGAGGTTCCGTTCGCGGTGAACCTTCATTGGGGACACGTATACATAGAGAGGGATCTCGCGGAGCTGACCGGGCTTCCCGTCAAGGCGGCAAACGACGCGAATGTGGCCGCGCTCGGCGAGCTGTGGCAGGGCGGCGGTTCCGGATATCATAGCATGATCCTCGTGACGCTCGGCACGGGAGTCGGCGGAGGCATCATCATCAACGACAAGATTGTCGCCGGTTCGCACGGGGCAGGCGGAGAGATCGGACACGCGCATGTGGACGACTCGATTGAGGAAAGCTGCAACTGCGGCAACCACGGCTGTCTGGAGCAGGTCGCGTCGGCGACCGGGATCGTGCGGCTGGCGCGGGAGGCGCTCGCAGGCACGGACGCTCCGTCGAAGATGCGTATAGACAACCTCACCGCCAAGGACGTCTGGGACGCGGTGAAGGAAGGAGACACGCTGGCGATCCAAGTCGCGGAGCGATTTGGAAATTATCTCGGAAAGACGCTGGCGGTGCTTTCGACGGTGACGGATCCGCAGATCATTGTCATCGGGGGCGGGGTCTCAAAGGCAGGACAGATATTGCTCGACTATGTGACCGAACCGTTCCGAAAATACGCGTTTCCCGCTATCCGGGGCACGGAATTTTCGCTGGCGACGCTGGGGAATGATGCAGGTATTTACGGGGCAGCAAGGATGGTACTATAAGAAACATACTTACGGGGTTCTGCAGCGGCCTTACAGGCAGGCGTCAGAATCCCGTTTGCTTCCGTATTGAGGTAACTATGACAGACTTAGGACCACACGGTGCCGAGGGACGCCGCGACAGCAATTCTGCCATTGACAGCATAGGGAGAATCGGAAAGGAATTCTCGGACAGGAGGAGTATATGCAGAACAGTTATGTTGCACTTGACTTAGAGACGACAGGTCTTCGCCCTAAGTATGACCGGATCCTTGAGATCGGGGCAGTCCGGGTGGAAGACGGTGTGGAGACCGAAACGTATACGGTGCTGATCGACAGCGGCATTCCGATCCCGGAGTCGGTCACGGAGCTGACGGGGATCACGCAGGAGATGGCAGCGGGCGGTTCGGGTCTTCGGGAAGCGGTCGAGGGATTTCTGGCGTTTGCGGGTACCGACGTGCTGGTGGGACACAATTTATTGTTCGATTACAGTTTTATGAAACGAAATGTTATCAATCTTGGCAGAGATTTTGAGCGGAGAGGGCTGGATACGCTGGCGATCTCGCGGGCCTGTCTTCCGAAGGTGCAGGGAAAGGCGTTGGATAAGCTTGCCGCGTATTTCGGGATTGAGCCGGGGAGGCATCACAGGGCGCTCGACGACGCGTTGACGGCCTCAAGGATCTATGAGAAGCTGAAGGAACAGTTCGGGGAAGAAAAGCCGGCCTTGTTCGAGGCCGTTCCGCTTCTGTTTAAGGTTAAAAAAGAAGGCCCGATCACAAATTCACAAAAAGTATACTTGCGGGATTTGATAAAATATCATAGAATAGAGAGTAACGTAAAAATAGAAGAGCTCACAATGAGCGAGGCGTCCCGTATGATCGACGCGATATTATTGAGATATGGAAGAATAACGAGGTGACGGTTATGATGAACTGGAGCAACAGGAAAACGCAAAAAAGGATTGCGGCGGTGATCGTGATCATTATTGTGCTGGCGATGGTGATCGGGACGGTCGTGCCTGCCGTATCTGCTCTGGCATAGGTTTGTCGGAAAAATTCATTGAGGGGAATGTTATGCACAAAAAAATATTATCAGGGGTATGGGCGGCGCTCGCATTAAGCGCCGGCTGCATTTTTCTGTCCTGCGCCTCGGAGCAGCCGGATGTGATCAGCAGCGGCGTGTTTATCGGGGATCAGGATGTCGGCGGGATGACGGTCGAGGAGGCTGAGGCCTATGTGAAGGGCGAGGTCAAAGCCTTGGAGGATTCCGTCATCACCATTCAGATGGGCGAGGATCAGGTATCCGCGACGTGGAAGGATCTGGGCCTGAAGTGGAAGAACACGGATCTGATCGACGAGGTAAGCCAGATCGGGACGACGGGCAATATTGTGCGCCGTTATAAGGAGCAGAAGGATCTTCAAAATCAGAGCTCCCGTTACGAGATAGAATATACAATGGACGAGGCCGCAGAGGAGGCTCTTGTGGAGTCGTGCCGGGAATTCAATTCCGAGCCTGTGGAGGGAACTGCCTACATGGGTGAGGACGGCGCGCTACATGTGGAGGGCGGCACGGACGGGCTGACGCTGGATTATGACGCGACGCTGGCGGCGCTCAAGCAGCAGATTGAGACATATACGGCGGGGGACGTCGTGCTTGACGCGACGGTTGAACGTGTTTCACCGGTCGTGACGGCCGAGATGCTCAGCCGGATGACGGATGTGCTCGGCTCGGCGACCACGGATTATTCCGCATCCTCCGCAGGACGCGCTCAGAACGTGCAGAACGGGACGTCCAAGATCAACGGTACGCTTCTGTTGCCGGGCGAGTCGTTTTCCGTGACAAACGCGGTGGCTCCGTTCAGCGCGGAGAACGGATATGAGCTTGCTCCCTCCTACGAGAGCGGACAGGTGGTGGACTCCTACGGCGGCGGGATCTGCCAAGTGTCGACGACGCTGTACAATGCAGTGCTGAAAGCGGAGCTGCAGGTGGATGCGCGTTCGAACCACACGATGCTTGTCAATTATGTCGAGCCGTCGAAGGATGCGGCGATCGCGGAAGGACTGATGGATTTCGTGTTCACCAATTCGCTGGAGAATCCGATCTTTATCTCCGGTTCCGCGTATTACGGAACACTGAACTTTACGATATTCGGCGTGGAGACACGTCCGGCCAACCGCTCGATCGAGTTTATCAGCGAGACGACCTCGCAGACGGATCCGGCTACGAACGTCAAGCTGGTGGCGAAGACGGACCAGAAGGTCGGCTATTTCTATCAGGCGCAGAGCCCGCATCAGGGATTGACGGCGGTTCTCTGGAAGAACATTTATTACGACGGCGTGCTGTCGGATACGATACAGGTCAACAGCAGCAATTATCTTGCTTCTCCGGCCATCTATGAGGTCGGCGTTGTGACGGACAATCAGGCGCTGTCGTCGGCGCTCTACACGGCGATCGGGCAGAACAATCTGCAGCAGGTGCAGACGCTGATGGCGAACGGGGTGCAGACCGAGACGCAGGCGACCGAGGCGACGGAAGCGCAGCAGCAGACCGATCCGCCCCAGCAGCAGACGGACACGCCGGCGCAGCCGCTGCCGGAGCAGACAGCCCCGGATCCGTCGGCCGGCGTGCAGAATTACGTAGACGGAGTGGACGGCGAAGTGCTTGTCGGGTGATATTATGCATACGGAAACACTTTCCGGAGCGCCGCTTCGGCCGGGGCAGGAGTTGATCGTGACGAAATGGATCGCTCTTGCGGGGACGGCGGCGATTGCGAGTGTATACGAGGAAGAATTAAAGAAAAGATATCCGGCGTCGCTTGTCAATGCTGCGAAGCATTTTGCGGACAGCAGGCGCATATCGGGCGAGATGCAGACGGCGGCCCGCTTCGGGACGCGCGCGCTGCAGGAGCTGTCGCAGGGCGGGATCTTCGGAGCGCTCTGGGAGATGGCGGAGCGGGCGGACGTCGGTTTGGAGATTAATCTGAAAAGGATCCCGATCCGGCAGGAGACGGTAGAGCTCTGCGAATATTTTGACGTGAATCCGTATCGCCTGTATTCGGCAGGTTCGCTTCTCATCGGGACGGATCAGGCTGAGGCGCTGGCAGCAGCGCTGATTGATGATGGGATTCCGGCGGCGGTGATCGGGCATGTGACGTCCGGAAAAAGGCGGATCATTCGAAACGGAGAGAATATAAGCTTTCTGAACCGTCCGGGACAGGACGAGTGGGAACGGAGATTCGGCGCTTGGACAGATATGAAACAGGAATAAATACAGTATAGAAAGCTATGCGCCACAGGGCGCGGGGAGGACAGGATGAGAGAGCAGATTCTGACATTTCTTGAGAAAAACAGCAAGATCGATTTGCAGGAGCTTGCGATCATGCTCGGTTCCAGCGAGGCGGTGATCGCCAACGAGGTTGCGAAGATGGAGGAGGAGCGGGTGATCTGCGGATACCACACGCTGATCGACTGGGAGAAGACCTCCTCGGAGAAGATCACGGCGCTGATCGAGGTGCGCGTTACACCGCAGCGGGGACAGGGATTTGACTCGATTGCCGAGCGCATCTACAACTATCCGGAAGTTCAGTCGCTGTATCTGATTTCCGGCGCATATGATCTGCTTGTGATTCTTCAGGGTAAAACACTCCGCGAGGTATCCAGTTTCGTGAGCGACAAGCTCTCCACGCTGGATTCCGTGCTGAGCACCGCGACGCATTTTATCCTGAAGAAGTACAAAGACTACGGGACGATCCTCGGAAAGAAAGCAACGGATGAAAGGATGCTGGTGACGCCGTGAGGAATCCATTATCAGAGAAAGTAGTGACAATCAAACCATCCGGGATTCGGAAGTTTTTTGATATCGCAAGCGAGATGAAGGATGTGATTTCGCTCGGCGTGGGCGAGCCGGATTTCGATACGCCGTGGCATGTCCGCGACGAGGGCATTTATTCGCTGGAGAAGGGGCGCACGTTCTACACGTCGAATTCCGGACTGAAGGAGCTGCGCGAGGAGATCAGCAATTATCTGCAGCGCAGGTATCGGCTGCAGTACGACCCGATCCATGAGATCTTGGTGACGGTCGGCGGGAGCGAGGGCATAGACCTTGCATTGCGCGCGATGCTGAATCCGGGCGACGAGGTGCTGATCCCGGAGCCGTGCTATGTGTCTTATCTGCCGTGCGTCGTTCTGGCGGACGGTGTGCCGGTTACGATTGAATTGAAAGAAGAAAATGAGTTCCGCCTCACGAAGCAGGAGCTTCTGGAGAAGATCACCGACAAGACGAAAATGCTGGTTCTGCCTTTCCCGAACAATCCGACGGGCGCGGTATTGCGCCGGGAGGATCTTGAGGCAATCGCGGAGGTCGTGATTGAAAAGGATCTTTTCGTGCTTTCGGACGAGATTTATTCGGAATTGACATATGGGGAGGATCACGTCTCGATCGCGAGCCTGCCCGGGATGTGGGAGCGGACGCTGACGATCAACGGATTTTCCAAGTCTTATGCGATGACAGGCTGGCGGCTCGGCTATATCTGTGGGCCGCGCGTGATCGTGGAGCAGATGACAAAGATCCACCAGTTTGCGATTATGTGCGCGCCGACGACCGCACAGTATGCGGCGGTAGAAGCGCTGCGAAATGGCGACGACGACGTGGCGATGATGCGCGAGGCATACAATCAGCGCAGGCGTTTTCTGATGCATGAATTCGAGCGGATGGGGCTGAAGTGCTTTGAGCCGTTCGGGGCGTTTTATGTGTTCCCGAGTATCAAAGAATTCGGATTGACCTCCGATGAGTTTGCGATGCGGCTGCTTGAAGAGGAGCATGTCGCGGTCGTTCCGGGTACGGCGTTCGGAGAATGCGGGGAAGGATTCCTGCGGATTTCCTATGCATATTCGATCGAGGCGCTGAAAGCGGCGCTTGTGCGGATCGAGCGGTTTATAGAGAGACTGCGGGCGCAGGGATAGCTCCCGCAGCGAGTGTGAAACAGGCAGATGGAATCGGTAAATAAACGGATAGCAAGTGGTTGAGGATGATACAGAATTGGCGAGACTGAACGTGGTGCTTTATGAGCCGGAAATTCCGGCGAATACGGGAAATATCGGTCGAACCTGCGTGGCGACCGGGACGCGGCTGCACCTGATCGAGCCGCTGGGCTTCGTGTTGACGGAGAAGGCGCTGAAGCGTGCGGGACTGGACTACTGGCCGCAGCTCGATGTGACGCGCTACGCGTGCTATGAGGAGTTTCTGGAGCGGAATCCGGGCGCGAAGATTTATATGGCGACGACGAAGGGCCGCAGGGCTTACACGGAGGTTGAGTACGAGCCGGACTGTTATCTGATGTTCGGCAAGGAGAGCGCGGGCATCCCGGAGGAGATCCTGCGGGAACATCCGGACGAGGCGGTGCGGATTCCGATGCTTCCGGGGACGCGTTCCCTGAATCTCGGGAATTCCGTGGCGATCATGCTCTATGAGGCGCTGCGGCAGAACGGCTTCTCGCAGATGCAGCTTGCCGGCGAGTTGACCCGATATCGCTGGGAGGCGTGAGCGACAAGGTGAGGGCGGTCGGTGTCCGGAGACGGTAGCGGCGCCTGCAAGGACAGAGGTATGCAGCGGTTATTGAAGAGATGGTAAACGACAGTTCCGGAATAGGAGGAACACAGGGTATGGAGCTTCCGCGGGAGTTTCTCACACGTATGAAAAGAATGCTGGGCGCGGAGTACGAGGCATTTCTCCGAACTTATGAGAAGCCGAGACAGTTCGGTCTGCGCGTCAACACGTTAAAGATCAGCGTGGAGGAATTTGAGCAGCTTGCCCCGTTTCATCTGAGAAAAATCCCGTGGACCGACAACGGATTTTATTATGAGAAAGAGGATGACCCGGCGCGTCATCCTTTTTATTATGCGGGGCTTTATTATCTGCAGGAGCCGAGCGCGATGCTGCCGGCGCAGATCCTGCCGGTCCTTCCGGGCGAGAAAGTGCTGGATCTGTGCGCGGCTCCGGGCGGGAAGGCGACCGCTCTTGCCGCCAAGCTACAGGGGAGCGGACTTCTGGTGGCAAATGAGATCAGCGCTTCCCGCGCGAAGGCGCTGCTGAAAAATCTGGAAGTGTCCGGCGTGATGAATTCTTACGTGACAAATACGACGGCAAACCGCTTGGAGGCGCAGTTTCCGGAAACATTTGACAAGATTTTGGTCGACGCGCCCTGCTCCGGAGAAGGGATGTTCCGCAAGGATATGGCGAATGCAAGGGCATGGAGCTTTGAGAAGGTGCAGGCCTGCGCGAAGATCCAGCGGGAGATCACAAAATATGCTGCGGACATGCTGCGCCCCGGCGGGCTGCTGCTGTATTCGACCTGTACGTTTGCGCCCGAGGAAGACGAGGGGACGGTCGCGTATCTTTTGAAACAATGCCCGGAGCTGGAATTGCTGGAAATTCCGGGATGCGAGGCATTCTCGGAAGGAAACGCAAAATACCTCCGGATGCTTGACAGAGAAGAACAGGCGGACGGACAGAATGAGACGGCGCATGTGCTGAGGGACGCAGGGATTTTGAACGACAGTTTGTCAGCCGACAATGCGCTCGACGAGACGCTGTCCAAATGCGTGCGGCTGTTCCCGCATCGCTGCGACGGCGAGGGACATTTTCTGGCTCTGTTCCGGAAGATGGATTCGGGGGAGCGCGGCAGAGATAGTTCAACAGGGAGAGTGAGAGAGAAAAGGGCAGGTCAAAAGAAGACACAGAATGTCAAGACTGCCGCGCCAGAAGGGCGGGAAGATGCAGCGGCGCTTCGGGAATTTCTGCGGGATGTCTCGGCGCCGTGGGATATGCGCCGGATCGAAGTGCGCTCCGGACAGGCATATTATGTGCCTGAGGCGAACGCGGCGGGAGGCGCAGGACTGCCGTTTTTGCGTAATGGGCTGTATCTGGGAGAGATCCGCCGCGGCCGTTTTGAACCGTCGCAGTCGTTTGCGATGGCGTTGAAGCCGGGGGAGTATGTTTCTGTGGTCGATTTCGCACAGGATGATGCGCGCGTGCGCAGATATTTGTGCGGGGAGACCATGCAGATCGACGATCTGACGCCGGAGAGAATGACAGGCTGGCAGCTTGTCTGTGTCAGCGGGTATCCGCTCGGCTGGGGGAAACTGGTGAACGGAACATTGAAAAATAAATATCATCCCGGATGGAGAATGCAAAGCATGTGAACGGAATATGATTAGCCGTTGAGCTGCTCTTTTTCCGTGATGATTCGATCTATGTCGTCAAACGCATTTTCAATCCGCTCCGTATGATATCGTTCGTACATTTCGTAAATGAAATCCGTCAGGTTCAGGCTGTCCCACTTGGAAAGAATCTTATCGGCGGTTGAACCTTTATACGCCGCATAGTTTTCAAGCAAGAAAATAAAGAAATCCATTTCCTTTGGCATGTTAATCCCTCCTGATATAAAGTGAATTTCGAGGATCGCCGGTCACCTGTTCGTTTTCCCACATATCAAACAATGCGAAAGGACTGAAATCCCACATTTCAAGATCTTGGTCAGAAAGCATCCGGTATGTTTCGGAGCTCAGAAATTTGCGCAGCGACACCATAGGAAGAAAGCCATATTTGTCAGAGATCATACGGGAGATCTCCGTATTATAATAGACCAGAAGATTTGTCATTACAGCCGTACTCATTTCTGAATCACCTCTTTTACTTCGAGTATCCGTAATGCCCGCTCTGTCTTGAAAGTGTATTGATCCTTTAACTTTTTGGTATCTCGAAAGAAAAACTGCTTGCATTTTTCAAAGGTTGGTGCTATACCCCGAGTTTGCCACTTGTAAATGCGAAATGGAGCCTCTTGTCGGCTCCATTTCCTTGTATCTAGGCGGCTTTCCCGG
>CANQVH010000095.1 GCA_947627245.1 uncultured Lachnospiraceae bacterium
CATGGAGACCACCGCCAGGATATTTCTCCCGACCGAGTAGACCTCAAGCGTCGCCTGAAGGAAAAACGCCATGTGGAACAAGATAAACAAAGCGACCACCAGCAGCGCGGCCGAGTAGCTGTTATCTTTTCTCTCCCGGTTTCTTTTCGCAAAGATCAAAATGACCCTCACCAGCAAAAGACCGATCAGTTTGCTCGCAAAGACGTTCACGCTGTAAAGGAAGTCCGAGTCACGAACCGCATTGATATCCATTCCCAGAAGCGTGACCGTCGTGACTCCCGTCAGCACCTCGGCAATATTTGAGACCACGCAGACAATCAGCGCTGAGTAGACGCGCTTCAGGAAAGGACATTCATAGCAGTACGTAAGCAGAATGATCCAGCACACCGCAAGCAGCATCCTCAACGGGAGCAACTCCACGAAGAACGTATCCGCCAGACAGATCGCATACGCCGCGCAGCGGATTGTCCATACGCGGGCGCTGCTGCGTCTTCCCGGAAGGAACGCTTCGCAGTAGACATACGCAATATAGACGCTCATCATACAGCCAAACAAATTCACTATGATTCGCATAAGATTCATGAAAGTTTCTCCGGAATATTCACTCATTGATTTCGCGAAAGGTATACGTTCAGATCCGCCAGAAACGACTTGTACATACGTCGGCTGACGAACTTCGTCTCTCCGTTGTCCAGCTCCGCCTGCGTCGGCTCCAGCTTCCGCACATGGCCGAGGTTGATCAGGATCCCCTGCTCCGCCCTCGAAAATCCGTAGCCGGAAAGCTGCCGCTGAACATCCTTTATGGTGCCGTTGTACTGATACTCGCGCTCCGCCGTCTTCACCACAAGATGCCTGTCCCTCGTCTCGATATAGATCACATCGGAACACTTCAGCAGCACCTTCCCATGCCCATTGCTGACCTCAAAGGTTCGATTCCGGCGCTGCACCGCGCTCGCCGCGCGCTCGAATTCATAACGAAAATCCTCAAACTCTATGGGCTTGAACATATATTGGAACGCGTTCACATAGAACGCCTCTCTGACATACTGGCTGTGCGCGGTCGTAAAAATGATCAGCGGGCCGCTGCCGCCCTCGCTGATCTGCTTCGCCGCGTCGATCCCGGTCATACTCCCCATCTCGATATCGAGAAAAACAAGATCAAAACGCTCACCCGCCCTGCACTTTTCCAGCAGCTCCTCCGCGTTTGTTGTGAGAAACCGCTCGGTCTTGTATTCGCTCATCCGGTCGAGATATCCGTCTATCCTCTCCAGACATTCTTTTTCATCATCCACTGCCGCAATTCTGATCAATTTTGCCCCACCTTTTCATCCATGACAGGCTTTTGCGTGGCTCGGCTCCTGTCTTACATCATTTGATTTTTTGAGTATAGCAAAAACAAATTTCGTTTTCAAGCATTCAAACCAATCGGTTTTGCCTTTACATTTGTCCGGAAATGCTTTATGATTTTCCCATGGGAGCATAGATGGTGCATTTATGAAATCCCTTTTGCTGCGTATTAATCCGGACGCAATTTTTTCATTTACAATTCAGTACAAACTCAGGGGGAAACGCCATGAATGAGCAGAAAGTGTATTCCTTACATATGGGAAAGGCAAAATGCGCCGTGGACTTGGGAGACGGCTCCGAGCGCGGCGAATATGTGAATCAGGATTATATTCTGAACAAGCTGGGCAGGCCCCACCGCAGCATCACCCTGATGTACTGCTACTATCCGCTGGACGAGGGATGGCCGCAGCGCGCCAGCATTGCGCACGCGAGCCCCGACGTCTCGTTCGCGTGGGACTATCCCTATGACGATTACTTCCCCTACACGGGCGGCCTTGGCGGAAACACCGAGGGCGAACCGTTTAACTTCATGCGCGACGTGCGCCGTCACGGGCAGGACGTCACACTCACCCTGACGATTGACCCGCATGTGACGGACGATCACCTGATCGCCATCGCCAATGACCTGCGCCCATTCGGACGCCTGATGCTGCGCATCAACCACGAGTGCACCGGCGACTGGTTCTGCTATACCAAGCGCTGCACCTATAAGGAAATCGGCGAATTTTACAGCCGTTTCCACAAGATCATCAAGAAATATGCGCCGAACGTGCAGACGATCCTCTGCACCGGCGGCGTGGACGAGGGACAGACCCGGATTGAAAAGGAAGAGGATTTCGCGCAGGCGGTGCGTGACACGGATATCTGGTCGATTGACAAATACTTTGCCCTGCACTGGGGCTGGCCTTACGACGTGGCCGAGCGCGGCGGGACCACGCACAGCCGCAGCCGGATCCGCAACGTCTTTGATTACACAAAGCGCAGCTACGACCGTTTCCGCGAGCTCTGCGGCGGCAAGGCGAAGCCGATGGTAATGAGCGAGATGAACGCGGACGGAGACGTGACCGGGCCCTACGATCAGGCGGCGATGGTGCAGGAATTCTGCGATATTCTGCGCAGCAAGGACGAAGATACGTCTTGGTTCAGCGGATTCTCCACCTATCAGTTCCGCGACCGCGGCAGGCTCGGACTTGAGATCGAAGATCCGAACAACCCGGAGGTCGGGATCGAGCAGCCTCTATTGAAGACCTACAGGGAGATCATCCACGACGACTACTTCTGCCCGTCCATGACGATCGGCGAAGAAGTCTCGCTCCCTGCCATCCTGCGCTGGGGCGGCGCGGAGGACGCGGACGGTCTGGCGATTCCCCTTCATTTTGAGAAAAACCCGCATTTTTGCGAGCTGATCTTTGATGACGATTCCAACCTGATGATCGAGCTGAACGGCAGATGGTTCTACAAATCGCCGAAAGCGAAGACCATTGATCTGATGAGCGCGTTCTTCGAGAAGCCCCTAGATGGGGCGCATGAGCTCACCCTGAAGCTGTTCGCGCCGCCCGCCTCCGGCGAGAACGACCTGAGTATCGAGGACGGTCTGATGAACAGCTACGCCACGATCGAGAAGCTGCCGAAGATCCGCATCCTCTATGAGCCGGTGGAATTATAATATGCAATCAAAGGGACCGTTTAGGCCCCTTTTTGGTAGTATCCGCCGCAGCGAAAATACTCTCTTATCGCTTCCACTTATCGGTAGGACTCACCTTTTCAAAAATATATTATCGGTTCATGCTGTCCACAAACTCTTCCGGCTTCACGCTCAGCTCCACCCATGACGGCACGAACCCGCTTTTCACCGCGTTTCTCGCGGATGGAATATTTGACCACGCGCAGCAGTAAAACGGCACTTTTTCTCTCTTTAAGATCTCGACCGCGAGATTGCCGGTAAGCACCGACGCGATCCCCTGCCTCCGATATTCCGGCAGTACGTCCACACCGATCTGCCACATGGACTCACAGTCCGCGGAACAGCCCGCAAACCCGACCAACTTTTCTCCGTCGTAAGCGCCGACGCCCAGAACATCCAGCGCCTTTCTCTTCTCGCACAACGCGTTGCTCCACTGCGGGAGATAAAGGCTCTCAAAGTCCTGCGGTCCCAGCAATCTCAGCTCGTATCCGCATTCCCACTTTGCAAGCCTGTCCACGTCCGGCAGAAAATATTCCGCCATAAAGCACACCTTCTGCCCCGACGCCTGCATCCGCTCGTTCAGCCAGTGCAGATTCGGCGTCTCAAAACAGTGATACCATAGAAATTTTTTTATGTACTCCTCAACAGTCTTCCGGTACTCCTCTTTCACCGAGGCGACAATGTTATTCCCGTAGGACACCAGATTGCAGGCAATCGGCTCCTCGTAGTAGGCTCTCGCCTTCGCCCTGAGCTTCGACGGCACGATCACATGCTCACTCTTTTGAAAATCCTCCGGCGCACAGTTGATGTCGATGGCGGATTGCCGCATCGCAATCGTCAATATTTCTTTGTTCGTCATTTAAACCTCCGTTCCGCCGCCTTTCAGCCGACGGCACAAACCAATAATGGAAAAGTTATCCTTTGGCAGCAAGCGCGGCCAGCCGCTCTCTCGCATCCTCATAGGAGCGAAACACAATCCCATGAAAACCGAGATCTTCCGCCACGGCGACATTCTCCTCCGTATCGTCGATGAAAGCGCACTCCTGCGCGGACAGCCCGAACCGCTCCAAAAAAGATGTATACATCCGCGGATCCGGCTTCGTCATCCTTTGCTGAAAAGAGAGGAACCCTCCGTCCATATCCTTCATGAACGCGAGCGAATCCTGACATTCGTCGTAGGCCTTCTTCGAATAATTTGAAAGATAGTACACCCGGTATCCGGTCTCCTTCAGACTCCGGATCCATGGGATCGCATATTCGCGAATCGTCAGCATCCCGTGGATATTGGAAAACGCCTCGTTCAGCTCCTTTTCGATTTCCGGATCCAGATCCACAAACGCCTTCATTGCCTCCTGCTCCGTGATATCCGCCCGTTCAAACTGCTCCCAGTACGGACTCATTACCGACGCTTTCAGAAGCCGTTTGATCATTGGGCCGTCAAAGCCCTTCTCCGCGAGGAATTCCTTCAGGCGAAAATCCACCAGCACATTCCCGATGTCAAACACAATATTTTTAATCAATCCAATCGCCTCTCATCTCTCTGATTTTCTCTTTTCAAAGGTGCTCCGGCAGTTCTTTCACCGTCGGGCAAATATCTGCGGCTCCTGCCGTCTCCAGCTCCTCGCGGCTCCCGTATCCGTACAGGACGCCGACGCAGGGAAGACCGTTCAGCCGAGCTCCGTTCACGTCATGCTCACGATCCCCGACCATAACCATCTCCTTTGCATGCTCCGCGCCAACCTCCTCGATCACGCAGGCGATCACCTGCTCCTTGCGGCTGAGCTTCTCATCCATCGAAGCGCCGCGGATCCGTTCAAAGTACTGTGTCAGACCAAAATGCTCCAAAATCTTTTTTGCATAGAGCTCCGGCTTCGAGGTCGCCACAAGCAGATGTTTTCCTCTTGCGCGAAGCTCTTCAAGCACCTCCGGGATCCCCTCGTAAACACAATTCTCTGCCCAGCCCTTCGGCTCAAAATATTCGCGGTACAGCGGAACCATCCCTCTGGCTTCCTCCTCCGTCATCCCGTAATATTTCATAAATGAATCCATAAGAGGCGGCCCGACAAAGGCATGCAGCTTCGCCCGGTCGCTCTCCTTGATCCCTTTTTTCTTTAACGCATAGAGGACGGAATTGACAATCCCCTCCGCAGAGTCCGTCAAAGTACCGTCGAGGTCGAATAAAATATACTTGTACATTTATAAATCTCCTTAAAATTGAAATACAACTCCCGCCGCTGCCGCGACAAGGAACCAGACCGCCGGATGCAGCTTCTGCAGCTTCTTCCACTGCAGCAGTACAAAAATAATGACGCACAAGATACAGCCTTTGTACTGCGGGATCAGCTTTCCCGCCTCCTCCGTGAACAGCGTCACGCGGATCATGTCGATGACCGCGGCTGCTATCAGCGCCGTCACCGCCGGACGGATCCCCTTGAACACCGCCTGTACGATGCGGTTCTCCTGAAAGCCCTCCAGAAACTTTGCGACAATGATGATCACAATGATGCTCGGCAGCACGAGCGCGAGCGTTGACACAATGCCGCCGAACGGTCCAAGCGTGCGAAAACCTGCGTAGGTCGCCATATTCAGTCCGATCGGCCCCGGCGTGCTCTCGCTGATCGCGATCATGCTCGAAAGCTCCTGCATCGTGAACCACGGATATTTCTCCGCCATATCCATCAAAAACGGAATTGTCGCCGGACCGCCGCCAATCGCGAACAACCCGGTTTTGAAAAATTCAAAGATCAGCAAAAACGCCTGACTCACGCCGCAGCACCTCCTGTCATCCTGTCAATGATCACTCCGGCCACAGCCGCAAAGACAATAATCAGCACCGTGGGAATCGGTGTGAAAAACGCAAGCAGAAATGCCGCAGCGCAGATTGCCACACAGATCTTGTCCGGATGGAGTTTATTCTCCGGATCCTTTTTGGTGAGGCTTTTCTTGGCAAGCGTGTATACAGTATTGAGCATCAGCGCGCAGACGCCGCCGCGGATCCCCATGATCGCATGCTGCACGACGGCGTAGCTCATCATCGCCTCAAGGAACATCGCAACCACCGTGATAATCAGAATGGATGGCGACGCCATCCCGAGCGTCGCGACGATGCCGCCGAGCACGCCCTTCCTTTTGTACCCGACAAAGGTCGCCGTATTCACCGCGATGATCCCCGGCGTGCACTGTCCGATCGCGTAACAGTCGAGAAGCACATCCTCCGTGATCCAGTTCCGCTTTTCCACGAGCTCATATTTGAGCATCGGAAGCATCGTCAGACCGCCTCCGAACGTCAATATCCCGATGCGGAAAAACGCCGCGTACAGATTCCACAGTTCAGCCATATTTCTCTCTTCCTTTCGCGGGAATCCCCGCCGCTTATTTTTCGTCCGCCCGGTTCCTATCATGTCCCAGCATCCACACGTCAGAACAGCGTTTTCGCCTCTGCGTCATTCTCCATCATCTTTCCGCAACGACTGCCGGTTGATTTTCGACGCCAGCACACCGGCCCCGAAACCGTTGTCGATATTCACAATACTGACGCCGCTCGCGCAGGAGTTCAGCATTGCGAGAAGAGCCGCCAGCCCTCCGAAGCTCGCTCCGTAGCCCACGCTTGTCGGCACTCCGATGACCGGACACGCGACAAGACCGCCGATCACACTCACCAACGCTCCCTCCATGCCTGCCACGGCGATCACCGCGTTGGCATTCTCAAATACCGGAAGCCGATTCAGCAGACGATGGATCCCCGCCACGCCAACATCATAGACGCGCTCCACATAGTTCCCGAACAGCTCCGCCGTGACCGCAGCCTCCTCCGCGACCGGAAGATCACTTGTCCCGGCCGCCACCACGACGATCTTGCCCCGTTTTTCGGTCTCCTGCTGATTCACGATTCCGATCCGCGCGACCGCATCATACAGGAAGTCCTCATTGGGGGAAGCTTTTTCCGACTCATTCTGAGAAGATGCCTCCTCTGCTTTCTCCGGATCATGTTTCTGCACATCCTGATCCGTTTTCTCCTTCACAAGTTCCTGCCTGACCTGCTCCGCTTTCTCCGGATCCAACCGTGTGATCAGAATGTTCGCGATCCCGCGATCCCTCATCGCCGACGCAATGCCGGCGATCTGCTCCGCGGTCTTGCCTGCGCCGTAGATCACCTCCGGCATCCCCTGTCTGGCGCTTCGATTCAGATCGATGTCCGCATAATTGCCCACCTGAAGCTCCATAATTTCCTTCTCTTCCATAATGTATGAGCCACCTCATTTCTTCTGATACGCGATGCGCGGATCCCCGTTCTCCAGATAGATGCGCCCGCACCTAACAAAGCCGTTTTTCTCGAGCACATGCTGCATCACCGTATTGTCGTCGTGCGTGTCAATGCGCAGGTTGCCGCACTGCGCGAATGCCCACTGCAGGCACTGCGCACCCGCGCCCTTCACGCGGCCTGCCGCGGCGATCCGGTGGACGACACCGTAAGGCTCGTCGTTCAGCCAGCTTCCGCCCTCAATCACATGATAGGTCGGATCGTCGCCGACGCGGAACAGGAAAACCGCCTCGATCTGTCCGTCCGCCTCCGCAACGTAGCTGTCGCCCTGCCGGATGTCATCGCGGATCAACTCCTCCGAAGGATAGCCGTCGTCGCCCCACTGATGCGGATTTCCGGTCTGCGCCATGAACGCGCGCGCACGGGCATAAATCTTCATGATCTCCGCGAGATCGTCCGTCGTCGCTTTTCGAATTTTCATGCTTTCACCTCAGCCCAGCTTCATAATCATCTCAAGCACGCGCTTCGCGCACTTTGCCACGTCGTTTCGCGCAAGCTCGCCCTTCTCGAGAGCCTCCATCACCTGTTCCGGACAACCGCAACCCATCTTCACATCGTTGCCCGCCAAGATCTCCTTCGGCTGCGACGCAAGATTCCACCAGTCGGTCGTGAGCATCCCCTTGAACCCCCACTCTCCGCGCAGGATTCCCGTCAGAAGCTCTGTATATTCCGAAGCGCGATGACCGTTAATAATGTTGTACGAGGACATGATCGTCCACGGATCGGCCTCGCGGACCACGATCTCGAAACCTTTCAGATAGATTTCACGAAGCGCGCGCTCCGATACGCGGGAATCGCTGTTCCTGCGGTTCGTCTCCTTATTGTTGCAGGCGAAATGCTTCGCGCTCGCCGCGATCTTCTGAGACTGGATGCCGCGCACAAGCGCCGCGCCCATCTTTCCCGCGATCAGCGGATCCTCCGAATAATACTCGAAATTTCTTCCGCAGAGCGGACTGCGATGGATATTCATCCCCGGCGTGAGCCAAATCCCGATATTGTTCTCCTTGACCTCAAGCGCGCCCGCCGCGCCTATCTGCTCGACAAGCGCCTCGTCCCATGTACACGCGAGCAGCGTCGCGCACGGAAACGCGGTCGTATTCACGCCGCACTCCGGATTGATGCGCACGCCCGCAGGGCCATCCTCCGTCATCACATTCGGTACGCCATACTGCGGCAGATTGCCCATGCCGAAGGTATTTGCCACACCGGTGTTCGGCTGTCCGCAAAGCAGACGCACAAGCTGTTCATCCGTCAATTGCTCCAAAAACTCATCCAAGGTTGCTTTTCGATCGCAGACGTCCTCCAGCATGATCGGCGGCTCCTCTTCCTTATCGACGGAAAAGCCAAGCACATGTCCCGGCGCCGCGACCGTCTCCGGCGTGTAGGCAGCCGTGATCACTCCTTCCCGAATCAGCTCCGGCTGAAGCTCCGGATGCGTCTCAAGATTCTCATAGCTTCCGTCCGGGCACAGACGCTTCGTCAGCATGGTCGGCGCACATTTGCTTCCGATCCTCTCCACGACCACGTCCTCGGCAAGCTCATAAGCAAACGGCTGCAACACAGCATCGCGCACATTCGTCCCCAGATAAAATTCATATTTTCCTTTTTCCAGCACCCACGCGCCCTTTTCGATTTTTCCGCAGTCATCATAGGACGCAAGCGCGTCCGTCTTCACGACAAGGCGCAGGGTCTGCGACTCGCCCGGCTGCAGGAGTCTCGTCTTCGCAAACGCTTTCAGCTCTCTCGCCGGCTTTCCGAGCTTTCCGCCGGGCGCGCTCACATAGAGCTGCACGACTTCCTTCCCGGCCGTCTTTCCCATATTCGTCACAAAAACGTCCGTCTGTATCTGTTCCGGCGTGACGGATGAGCGGATGTATTCCACCTCGAAATCCGTGTACGAAAGCCCATAGCCGAACGGGTAATTCACTTTCCCACCCGCCTGCGGAATCGTCTCGAAATAGCGATAACCTACGTAAATGTCCTCCGTGTACTCCACATAATCTGCCGACTCATGGAATCCGGCCGTCGAAGGATAATCCTCCAGACGCGCCGCAAACGTGTCGACCAGCCTGCCGGACGGGTTGACGTCTCCCACGAGAATATCCGCCGCGGCAAGTCCGCCCTCCATACCGCCCTGCCACGCCAGAAGCGCGCCTTCAATCCTCTCATTGTCCTTGAACCAGAGCGTGTCCACCATACCGCCGACATTCAGCACGACCACGACATGCGCAAAGCGCTCCTGTACCTGCCCGACCATTCTCTGCTCCGCGGCCGACAGATAGAAATCACCCTTCTCAAAAATCTCCTGTGAGCGGCGGATGATTCCTCCGATATACCCCGGTCTCGGCATGGTATCTCCGCCTGTCACGGAACGATCCCAGTCCTCGCCGGAGAAACGGCAGATCGTGACGACCGCCGTGTCTGTAAATACGGCCGCCTTGCGCAGCAGTTCCTCCGGAAGCTCCGGCTCGACCGTCATGCCCGGTACCGCGCCCTGTTCATACTGTCCATGTACTTCTTTCTCATAGAATGCGCCGAGCTCGGGCAGAAGCGCTACCTTCCCCTCCTGCTCCTTGATGCGCAGGCCGTCCAGCAGGCATCTTTTGTATGCCACGGTCACCTCGCCGCTGCCTCCGCCGCCTTTCACATAGTCCACGCAGCCCTTGCCGAACACGGCGATCTTTTTACCGAAAGAAAAAGGCAGGACGTGATTCTCATTCTTCAAAAGAACCATGCCCTCGGTCGCCGCCCGCCTCGACAACTCGATGTGTTCCTCGCTCCCGGTCACTCTCCGTCCGTCCTTTCCGAGCGGAAGTCCCGGCTGATAAAGAAATCTTGCCCATCTCTTCATGATGATTCCTCCGTAGTAATTTATTTTACAAAATTGATTTTCGCAGTTCCCCTCTACTATATTATAAGTTGATGGAATCTGCAAGAAAAAAGAACAGCAAAACTCCCCGCCACCGTATCGGCGTCGAGGAGTTCCCTGCTTTACCCTGTTCTATCTGGATTTTTATTTCTTTCTGTCTTATTTCATCGTCTCCACCGCCGCGCGCTCCGCAGGAAGAACTGCCTTATAAGCCTCGATGTAGGCGTCAAAGCCTGCCACGTCCGCCGGATCCGGCTGCATCTCCACACCGGTATCGCCCGCGAAGACCTTCGCGTTCAAGAAGTCCTCAAGCGTCTCACCCGCTCCCTTGTTCACAAGGTAGGACGCGAGCAGCGCAATGCCCCACGCTCCGCCTTCGCCCGCGGTCTCCATCACAGACACCGGAGAATTCATCGCCGCCGCAAGAATGCTCTGGCCGACGCCTTTCGTCTTGAACAGGCCGCCGTGGCCCATGATCTTGTCGATCTTGATATCCTCCGCCTTGAGCAGAATATCGAGGCCGATCTTCAGCGTAGCAAGCGACGCATAAAGATTCGTGCGCATGAAATTCGCAAGGTTGAATTTGCTGTCCGGCTTGCGCACGAACAGAGGACGTCCCTCCTCGAGACCGGTGATCGGCTCGCCGGAGAAGTAGTTGTACGCGAGCAGGCCGCCGCAGTCCTTGTCGCCCTCAAGCGCCTTGTTGTAAAGCGTGCCGAAGAGCTTGTTCATATCGACCTCAATGCCAAATGTCTCGGAAAATTCCCTGAACAGTCCGACCCATGCATTCAGATCGGAGGTGCAGTTGTTGCAGTGCACCATCGCCACCAGATCGCCGCTCGGCGTCGTCACCATGTCGATCTCCGGATACGC
>CANQVH010000096.1 GCA_947627245.1 uncultured Lachnospiraceae bacterium
GACGGAACTACCAGCTTGCCCTCGTCGATGTACGGCTGAAGAACGTCCATAGCACCGCCGAAGAAGAAGTTTACATTGTTGTCGCCCGGGTCACCGGTAACCATCTCAAGGTTGAACGGGCCGTCAGCGTTCTCAAGATCCAGAGCTTCTACGATGTACTCACCCTGCGTCTTGCCGACAAGATAGTTGTCGAATGTTGCGTAGTAGGAAACCGCATCCGTGTTCATGATCAGACGGTCATAAGCGATAACCGGGATCTCAGACTCTTTCGCCGTCGCAAGAACGGTTCCAAGGGAGTCGCCCTCGATCGCGGAGATAACCAGAAGCTGGTCGCCGTTCGCGATCATGTTCTCGATCTGAGAAACCTGCGTCTGAACATCGTTCGCAGCATACTGAAGGTCTACCGTGTAGCCCTTCTCCTCGAGCTGAGCCTGCATGTTCTCGCCGTCCTGCACCCATCTCTGAAGATCCTTCGTCGGCATGGACACGCCAATGGTCTCGCCCTCAGCGCTTACCGTAAGGCCCATCATCATGGTAGCCGCGGCAACTGCTAATAAAAGTTTCTTGTACATGTTACATCTCCTCCTTTTTTTGATATGATCCTTTATGAGATAGTTGTATTTTAGCACAATAGAATCTGGACATGTTTGCAATTTTCTGTAAATTTTTAACTAACAAAAGAATCTCCCGCATCAAAGCAGGAGATTTTTGTGACAAGATTGTGCTATTCCGCTTCCGTGCGGTTTACATTCAGATAAACCTCTTCCTCCGTGTGGAACCCGCTCTCGATGATCGTCTCATCCATATTTTTCTTCGTGACCGCCACGGGATCGATGCTGTAGTACGGCACGTCGTACGCTCCGTCGTCGATCGTGCCGAGCCCTTTCAGCTCCTCGCGGAAACCGGCGATCTGCTCCGGCAGATTGTCCTCCGAGATCCGCCTCTCGTCCAACATCTTCTCGTAACCGATCGCGCAGGCAAACTCGGCGGCCCGCATCGCAAGCGTCTCCACCGACTTGTAGACCGTCATATACTGCGTCCCCTCGACGATCCGCTGGCAGGCCGTCAGCTCCGCGTCCTGCCCGACCAGCACGACCTTTCCTGCAAGACGGTTCTCCGCAAGCGCGCGGAACGCCTGACTTGCAAGGTCGTCGTTGCCGCACATGACGCCGACCAGATTGCGCGGTGTCGTAGCAAGTCCCTCCTCCACGGCGTCGAAAGCCAGCTCCGCGAGCCAGTTATCGCAATACGCCGAGTAGACGACGTTCAGCCCGCTTTCCTCAATGCCCTCCAAGAAGCCCTTCTGCACCATCGGAACATTGTTGTCTGCCGGCGAGCCGTAGATCGCGAAGATGTTTCCGCCATCCGGCAGCGCCTCCGTCATCGCCTCCGCCATCAGCGTCCCGACCATCTCATTATCAAACGAGATGTAGAGATCCGTGTCCGCTTTCGAGATAAGCCGGTCGTAACAGACCACGCGAATGCCCTCCCGCTTTGCCTCTGTGATCACATCCGTAAGCTTTTCTCCGTCAACCGCAATGACAGCGATCACGTCCACACCCTTCTTAATAAAATAGCGAATCTGCGAGATCTGCTCCTGCACATCGCCGTTCGCGACCTGCACGTTGACGTCCGCGCCCAGCTCCTGCGCCGTCATGACAAAAAGATCCCGATCCCGCAGCCAGCGCTCGATAACGAACGAATCAAAGCTCATACCGATCTGAAGCTTCGCCGACTCCTCTTCGGTTCGCTGCTCCTCCGGCTCCTGATGCACAGGTGAACAGCCGCCCAGAAGGAGCAGGGTCGCCGCAAGAAGCAATGGGAGCAGTCCATGAAGCCACGGGCGGCGGCGTCCGTTCGTCTCAAATGTTCTGTCTGCTTGTTGTTTCATTCTTTGTTTCATTCTCTTCATTTTTTTACATCCCTATAGTCTTTCCCGGTACTCGCTCGGAGTGACGTCCTCCTGCTTCTTGAAGATCCGGCTGAAATAGTTCGGGTCGCTGTAGCCGGACATCAGGCAGATCTCCTTGATACTGAGCTCCGGCCGTTTCAGCAGCTCCTTTGCGTGCGCGATCCGCACCCGCGTCAGGTATTCGATGAAATTTTCGCCGGACTCCTCTTTGAAGAGTTTGCTGAAATAATACGGGCTGATGTCGACGACGCGCGAAACCTCGTCAAGCGAAAGCTCCTTGGAAAAATTCTCGTCGATATAAGTCTTGGCGCGCGAGATCACGCTCTCGGACTGCTCCTCCCTGCGCGCGGCTCCCTGACGGCACACGGCTTCAAGCTTCTGCAAAAACCACTCGCGCAGCGCCGTATAATCCGGACAGGCGAGCACCGACGCCAGATAATCCTTCCGGGAGTGAAAATCGTACTTCTCGATGTTGCCGTTCATGAAAGCGTCGCGCTCCGCCCAGATCACAAATTCCAGCACCTTGAGCTGAATGTCCTCCTTGTCGTCGTAATAATTGCGGATCATCCAATCAAAAAACTGATTCGCCGTCTGTCTCGCGCCGTCCCAGTCCGCCCGCGCGACCTGCTGAAACAGCCTGCGCTCCGTGGCATCCGGATAATCTCCGACATACTCCCCGTGTACGGCCAGATCATCCACATGCGCCACGCTGCTCGTGCTCTGGGAAAGCGCCCGGTACGCCTCGCCGTAGGATAGCTTCAGCTCTTCAATCCGGTATGTCTTGCCGATACCCGCGCGGAATTTTGCCTCGAAGCGCTCTCCGAGCTTCCGCACCATATGCCTCGCCTGCTCGATGATCCGGATGCGCTGCGCATACTCCTGCGTATTCTCCTCGCAGGGAACCGCCAGCACGACGCGATTCGTCATGATCGGCCCTACGATGCAACGGAAAAATTCCTTGCAGATCGCGCAGAGCTCCGGATAAAACGCCTGCGCGCGCACGCTCATGCCGACCGGAGCCGTCAAAAGCCCTTCTCCCTCCTCATCCGGCTGTCCGAACTGAATCAGCATCACGTAAGCATACTCCTGCTGAATGTCCAGAAGCGAACGGTAATAAGACAGATCGCTCGAACTTCCTTCCTGCAAAATCATACTGTTCACGAAACCGTTCTCGACGATCGGAATGACGGTCTCGAGCTTCTCCTGAATCTTCAGATTGTCGCTGCGCTTCTTGCGCTCCGCGTCGATCTCCTTCATCGCGCGTTCAAGCACGCCGACGATCAGCGCGCGCTTCACCGGCTTCGTCAGATAATCCAGCACGCCGAGGTTGATCGCCTCTTTCGCGTAGTCAAACTTGTCATACGCCGTGATGATGACGAATTTCGTCTGACTGCTGAATTTCCGAATCTCTTTGATCGCCTGAATGCCGTTGATGCCGGGCATCTGGATATCCATGAACACGATATCCGGCCGGAACGTCTCGGCGAGCTCTACGACGGCGCGCCCGGATTTGGCAAACTCCAAGGCGCACTCGTTGCCGAAATTGCTCTCTATGATATTTTTCAGGGCGTCGCGCATGATGCCCTCGTCGTCCGCAATCAGGACTCTGTACATGGTGCTTCCTCCGTTTCATACACGAAAACCGGACGCAGCGGCGGGAAGATACCTCCGGGTGGACACCCCTACAGGTCCTTCCCGGAGGTATCTTCCCGCCGTTGCTGGCTTACTCTGACTTATCTTCGGGCGGACACTCCTGCAGATCCTTCCCGGAGGTGTCTTCCCGCCGCTGCTGGCTTACTCTGGCCTAACATCCTGCTCCGGCACGGTCGGAAGGCACATTCGCACCTCCGTCCCCTTGCCCGGGCCGTCGCTGTAAATCTGTAAAAGTCCGCTTCGCCCGAAAAACAGCTCTAAGCGGTTGATGACGTTGTCCAATCCGATGCCGGTGGAATCTCCGGGCGCCTCTCCTGCCTTTGACCGGCGCTCCAGCACATCCCGGATCTGCTCCGGCGTCATACCCTGTCCGTTATCGCAGATGCGCACAGTCAGGCAGTCCTCACCGCGCTCCACCGAAAGTCGGATATGACCCTCCCAGTCCACCTCGCGGATGCCGTGATTCACCGCGTTTTCGACAATCGGCTGCAGGATCAGACTCGGAAGCCGCACATCCTCCACCCCGGGCGGCACGTCCTTCTCATAATGAATGTCTCCCGAAAAGCGCACATTCAGGATATAGACGTAATTGTCCACCGTCTCGATCTCCTCCGCAAGCGTTGCGCTCTCCTCGCTTTTGCGCACGTTGTAGCGGAAAAAGTCGGCCATTTTTTCAATAAAAATACTGGTCTTCTCCGCATCCTCCATCATCGCGAGCTGCGCGCCCGCGTTCAGGGAGTTGAACAGGAAATGCGGATTGATCTGCGCCTGAAGATAACGAAGCTGTGCATCCTTCAGATGCGTCTCCATCAGAAGCTCCCGCTCCATCATCTTCTGTTCCTTCTCCATGCTCTCTCTGGTCTGGACGATGTATTCCCGGATACTGCGCACCATCTTGTCGAACGCTTCCGTCACAACGCCTACCTCGTCGCGGCTCGTCGTCTTCGGGAGCCGGACGTCAAAATTTCCCTGCGCAACCTCGTTCGCCGAGCCCGCCAACATGCGCAGCGGCTCCGTGATCGTCCGGATCAGCACGAAAAGGATCATCACATTGATAACGCCCACCGCCACCATGACAAGCGAGCTGACGATCTCCATATACCCTAAGGAATCGCGCAGGATCTTGTAGTTGTCCGAGTTGTTCCGAAACTGCAGACTGTTCAGGCAGTAGATCGCCGTCTGGATATATTCATAATTCTGCGATTCCTCCGCAAACGCCGCCTTGTACGCCTCCACGTTGCGCCCGCGCTTCGCCTGTATCGTCTCCTCCGCGAGATCCAGATACGTCTCCGACATGCTCCGGATATTCTTTTCCAAAATCTTTCGTTCGCTGTCCACAATGCTCCCGTTGAGCTGCTCCGCCATATCCCGGTACGTCTGGACGTTCCGATAATAATCCTCCAATGAGTCGGAGCTTTTTGTGCTCAGGTACTCCAAGACATTCCCATGCGTGTCCTCGAGACATTGCGCCAGCTCGTTCAGGCTGACGTTCGTCGCGTAGACCTCGTCCAGCTCGTACATGGATCGGCTGATCTCTCCGTACAGCAGAAGATTCACTACAAACATCAGCGTTGCCATCAGGGCAAATGTCATGATCAGCTTGGCGCGGATCGAAAGACGCCCTATAAAACCCGGTTTCTTTTTCTCCTTCTCCATCGCCTCACCGCCCCTGCTGCGCTTCCGTTCCCCGGTAAGCATCCACATTTTGCTGCGTGACTACGTCAAGATCAACACTCCTGTAATTGCTCGTATATCCCATCGTGCGGTATTCCTCCAGAGCCTCGATGCAGTATCGCCCCATCTGCTCTGTATCAAGCGTGAACGCCATCGGCACATTCCCCTTCTCGATCGCGTCAAGGATCGTCTCGGACTGATAATAGCCGATAATGTCAATATCGCCCACCTGATTATAGTCTACCATCGCGTTATATGCACTCTCACTGTCCGTCTCATTCATACAGACCAGAATGTCCGGACGCGCATCCTCCTCATGGATCAGATCGCGGATAACCTCCTCCGCATCAAACGTACTCTGCGCGCAGATCGTCATCGACTCAATCTCCACATTTTTCTTCTGCTCCTCCGAAAGTCCGTTCTCGATGACCGTCTTCAGATTCTGAAAAATCAGCTCATTCCCGCTGTTCCCGCTCTTGAACAGCACCGTGATCTTCCGGGTATTCTCATCCACGCAGCTTAGAATCTGCTGTCCGTAAGCCGCCCCGAGCTGATAGTTGTTAAAACCGACAAAACTCTTCCTGCTGCTCGCCGTATCATCGTCGATCACCGTAACCACCGGGATCCCTGCCGCATCCGCATCCGCGATCGAATTCCGCATGGCCGCCGTGCCGTCCGGCCGGATAATGATCCCGTCCACCTTCGCCGCGACCGCGATGTCCAGATAGGACGCAGGCGTGTAATCCCCAGCCTCCCAATCGCCCAGCAGCTCCACATATGCGTCGGAGGCCTCCGCCGTCGCTTCGGCGCTGCGGTAAATATCCCGCCACAGCGAAGAGGTATAATCGTCCGGTATAATCACATAATGTCTCTTGTATTCCTTTTGATTGCCAAGCTCCTCCCACTCGTTGCCCTGCGTCGTCCGGATATAAGCGCGCCAACTGATGATCGTCAGGAGGACGACGAGCGCCAGCCCGGCCAATGCAAGATATACCGTGCGTTTCTGCGGATTCTTCCTGTCCTGCCGATTCATGCCGTCCTCCTTTCCCTTGTTGTTATCCCAAAACCATTTCCTATCTAAAATAAGTCATTCGTATATTCAAGGTAAAAATCCCTGCATTGTTACTTTGTGTTCACGCATCTCATATACCATTTTTTGATATCTGCTGCGACATTCATACGCTCTGAGGCAATCAATATTACGTCGCGAAAAAGCTCCCTGTTCTCTTTATGCAAATACATGGTCCAGCTCCAATTCATAATAATTTTTGAAAATCATCGTAGGGAACTTACGGATATACTTGTCAACATCTTGGCGCTTGATCTCATGCAGATGAATATACTCCGTAAATTTCTCCTTCGCGACCTCATAAGAATAATCAAGATATGCGTCCAGATTCTTCAAAAGATCCAACATCTGAAGTACATACACGTTCTCGGCAGTAACCTTCTCGACCGGCTTCCTTACATAAAACTTTCTCCTACCAATCTCAATCTCACGGGGAGAAGAATTTGTATTATTGCTTGCGATCTCAATGACTCGCGGTACCTGTGTGGATATTCCCAACTGATTGGCAAATGTATTTCCCGCATAAAAACCGTCTATACGGCCATTTCTGGAAATAAAGCGATACTTCGCCACGATATCCGCATTCAGCCCGACCGGTAAGTTGAGCAATGACTCCTTCGGAATATAATAGACACCCGTCTCATATTTCATGAGTCTCCCATTCTTACATAAAGTCTTCAGTTGCTGATTGACCGCGGATCTGGAAACTCCTTCTATCAAAAGATCCGAAAAAAATATCGGCTCTCCTTCTTTATAATTATGAACAATATAGTCATAGATCATAGCATCATATCCTTAACATTTTATAATCTATCGTTATATCTTGTTAAGCCTATTATATCCTTTTTCTCAAAAAAATCAACTGTTTTTTACGAAACAGACGGCGCACTGTCCGGCGCCGCCTCTCTCGCTCAGGGCGTAAAGCCCTAGCTTATTATTTTATAATCTGTTCTGTCAGCCACTCTATTTCACGGAAAACCTGTAGCTCGTCTTTGTCTCATACGGCTCTCCCGCCTTCAGAAGCGGCGAGGGGAAACCCGCCTGATTGATCGCGTTCGGATAATACTGGGACTCGAGGCAAAAACCGCTCCGCTTCCCGTAAGAAGCGCCGCCCTTGCCCGTCTGAGAAACAATCGCATTGCCCGCATAGAACTGCACGCCACAGCAGTCCGTGAACACCTCCATCGTGATCCCGGTCGTCTCGCAGCATGCCTCAGCGATCTTGCGGAACTCACCGGCAGGTCCGTCGCATACGAAATTGTGATCATAACCGCCCACAAAATGCAATTGTTCGCAGTCCGCGCCTATATCCTGCCCGATCGGCTTCGCCGTGCGGAAATCAAACGGCGTACCTTCCACCGGCGCAAGTTCCCCGGTCGGGATCGCCTGATGGTCGCGCACCGGCGTGTAAGCCTGCGCGTTGAGCTTGAGAGTCTGCCCTTCGATGATGCTGCTGTCATGCCCAGCCAGATTAAAATATGAATGGTTTGTCATGTTCGCAACGGTATCCGCGTCAGACTTGCCCTCGTAGTGCAGGATCACCTCGTTGTCATCCGTCAGCGTGTACGTCACCGCAATGTGAAAATTCCCCGGATAGCCCTGATCTCCGTCCGGACTGTCCAGCTCGAAGCGGATGCTGTTCTTCGCCTCATCAACTGCGCCGATCGCCCACTTACGCTGCTCGTAGCCGTCCGGACCGCTGTGAAGATTGTTCTCATTGTCGTTCACCGCAAGATGATATTCTTTCCCGTTGATCGTAAACTTCGCTTTGTCGATGCGGTTTCCGCTGCGCCCGATGACCGTCCCGAAGAAACTGTCGTGATCCAGATACTCCTGCGCCGTGTCGTAGCCGAGCACCACATCCACAAGCTTCCCGGATCGATCCGGCACCAGCAGGCTCACGAGCGTCGCGCCCAAATCCGTCACCGCCATCGTCACATTATTGCGATTCGTGAAAGAATAGAGCGATGCCTCCGAGCCGTCTTTCATAGTTCCAAATGGTTGCTTTTTCATAGCTGCTCTCCCTGTATCTTACGCAAACGGATTCTCGGTCTTGTACGGTACGCTCGCCGGATGATTGTAGCCGATCTCGCACGGGCATACGCCGATGTACTTGAACACCTCGAACAGAGCCTTGCCGTGATGGCCGAACGCCACCGCACCGTGATGCGGATAATTGCCCTCGATCAGCACGTGGCGATAGAAACGTCCCATCTCCGGGATTGCGAATACGCCGATGCCGCCGAAGGAGCAGGTCGCTACCGGAAGTACCTCGCCCTGCGCCACATACGCGCGGAGGATGTTGTCCGCGGTGCTCTGCAGACGGAAGAACGTGATGTCGCCCGGAACGATGTCGCCCTCGAGCGTGCCGTTCGTCACCTCGATCGGAAGGCTTCTCGCCATGATCTTCTGATACTTCATGCTGAAGCTTGTCAGCTTGGAGGAGCAGGTATTGCCGCAGTGGAAGCCCATGAAGGTATCCTTGTGCGTGTAGTTGAACTTGCCCTTGATGGACTGCTCATACATATCCGCCGGAACGGAGTTGTTGATGTCAAGCAGCGTCACGACATCGTTGCTCACGCAGGTGCCGATGTACTCAGACAGCGCGCCGTAAATATCCACCTCGCAGGACACCGGGATGCCTCTGCCGGTCAGGCGGCTGTTGACATAGCACGGAACGAAACCGAACTGCGTCTGGAACGCCGGCCAGCACTTGCCCGCGATCGCCACATACTTGCGGTAGCCCTTGTGCTCCTCGATCCAGTCAAGCAGCGTCAGCTCATACTGCGCCAGCTTCGAAAGGACTTCCGGCTTCTTGTTGCCGGCGCCGAGTTCGTTCTCCATATCCTTCACAACATCCGGGATACGCGCGTCGCCCGCATGCTTGTTGAACGCCTCAAACAGATCCAGCTCAGAGTTCTCCTCGATCTCCACGCCGATGTTGTAAAGCTGCTTAATCGGAGCGTTGCACGCCAGGAAGTTCAGCGGACGCGGACCGAAGCTTATGATCTTCAGGTTCTTGAGGCCGACGATTGCGCGCGCGATCGGCACAAAGTCGTGAATCATGTCCGCGCACTCAGCCGCCGTACCTACCGGATACTCCGGAATGTAAGCCTTGATGTTCCTGAGCTTCAGGTTGTAGCTTGCGTTGAGCATACCGCAGTAAGCGTCGCCTCTGCCGTCGCTCAGATCGTTCTGGCTCTCCTCAGCCGCCGCGATAAACATCGCCGGACCGTCGAAGTGCTTCGCAAGAAGCGTCTCGGAAATCTCCGGGCCGAAGTTGCCAAGGTAAACGACCAGAGCCTCGCAGCCCGCCGCCTTGACGTCCTCAAGCGCCTGCACCATATGGATCTCGCTCTCCACGATACAGATCGGACACTCATAGATGTCAGCCTCATCGTATTTCGCCTTGTAGGCTTCGATCAGGGCTTTTCTTCTGTTCACGGAGAGGGACTCCGGGAAGCAGTCGCGGCTCACGGCCACGATACCGATTTTTACTTTTGGAATGTTGTTCATTGCTTTATCCTCCTATAAATAAATTTTTATTTTGTAAACAGCGTTGCGCTGTTACGTACCTTTACTTTAAGGAAATATTCTCTCCCACCAGCCCAAGCGGCGAGCCCTCGGGAAGTCCTCCCTCCGGATGACCGATCAGCCACTTGTTCTTCGCGGTCAGGCGCGCGTCCTCTCCGCCCGCGTGGTTCTTCTCCAGCGGCAGGTTCGTGTCCCTCGGAAGCACGACCGCTACGCGGAAGCCGCCCTCAGCGGCGTTGCACGGCGCATAATGAAGCGTCGTCGCATACACCTCCACCGCCGTTCCCTTCGGAAGCAGGAAACCCTCGACCTTCGACGTGTCGTAAGTGCCATCGTCCGCGATGTCCGGCTGCCAGCCCACGAGCAGGATCGCGTCCGTCCCCGCCACGTTAATCTCCGAAGAACGGTGATACTCCAGCGCGTTGAGCTTGTAATTGTTGCCGTTGCAGAAGCCAATCTGGATCGGCAGCTCGCCGTAGGTCTTCGTCTTCAGCTCCTCAAACACCGGAAGCGCCTCCAGAAGCGCCGACGACGGCTCGTACACCGTGTCGTCCGCCGGGCACGGCGTCTCGGCCAGCTTCTCCACGAGCCCCGTGAAATCCACATTGTCGACGACGCGGCCGTACTTGCGAAACGCCGCATCCGTCACTTTCTTAATCTCCATAGTATACCCTCCTTTATAAAAATATAATTCTACACCGTCAGAACACTGCATTCATATAATTCATGCGGCGCAATATCCTGTCCGTTTCCCCACTCTATGCCAGATCTATCCGGCAATAAATGAACTGTTCGAAAATAATCTGCATCTTTTAATTCGCCAAACCAAGATCCCTTCGCATAAGGCGTAACATCAAACAGTTTCACTTCTCCAGTTTCATACACCAAACGAAGTTTCATCGACTTTAATGGCTCCACCTTTACCAGTTTGGGCTGCAGCATAGTCCTTGTCTCCTTACTTCAACGGATCGATGCGGAAAATCTGTTCACCACTACTCAGCAATGTCCAATTAGCCAGCAAATCCTCGTGATGAATTTCCATCCACGCATCTAACAGTTTTCTTTTGTTCTTTGGAATATTTCCCTCCAGTATTGTTCCATCCAGACCGATCACCAGTTCTTCACCCGAATATTCAACATGAATATGCGGTATATTATGCTTACCGCCTTTTTCATTATACATTCG